>JBFYOM010000103.1:0-3207 GCA_041303805.1 Micrococcales bacterium | reverse complement strand
GGTCCGATGCTTCACCGAACCATCGAGCAGTTCCTCAAGGATGTCTTTTGGGGGCAACTCGACTTCTTGCTAATCGACATGCCACCGGGCACCGGAGATGTGGCAATCAGCCTTGGACAAGCTCTTCCCACTGCTAAGTCACTCGTCATCACCACCCCGCAAGAGGCTGCCGCTGAGGTTGCCCTTCGCTCAGGCGCGCTCGGCATTCAAACCGGTCAACCTGTATTTGGCGTGATTGAAAACATGTCGTGGCTTGAACAGAACGATGGTTCTCGATTAGAGCTCTTCGGTAGCGGCGGAGGTCAGGCGGTGGCAACGCATCTTGAAACCACGCTTCTGGGACAAATTCCGATGTCGGTAGCCCTTCGAATCGGTTCTGACGCCGGAAAGCCGGTTGTGTTAGAAAACCCAGCCGATCCGGCAGCGATTGAAATTGCGAAGTTGGCGAGGAAAATTTCCGAGGCAAAACTAAACCTCAAGGGTAAGCGCCTACCTCTGGCTTAGGTTGATTCCGAATCAAAGGGAGCCAGTTCGCCAGGCTCCAGACTCTGAACTGCAGTGACGCCCGCTGCCAGTGAAACAGTTTCCGACAAAACTTTCTTCTCTGAAGAGAAGTCCATGTCTTCCATCAGCGCTTCACGAATGATTCGCCTCGGGTCATATTGGCGAGGATCCAGTTTGCGCCAGTCAACGTCCTCGTAATCTGGGCCGAGTTCGTCCTTGATCTGAGTTTTGGCCCCATCCGCCATTTTGCGGATGCTTTTGATGATGTTGGCCAGACCTTTGGCGTATTCCGGCAAGCGCTCAGGGCCGAGCACGAAAACCGCGATTATTGCGAGGATCAATAACTTCTCGCCACTTAGACCAAACACCCTTATAGGCTACTAGCCAGCTAACCCAATTCAACAACTTCGGGCTCTATCCTTGAGAACAAGGAGGACCGATGGTCGACAAAATAAATAGCTGGAAGTTCGTTGAAGAATTCATCGAAGAACCAGTTTCGATTCTGAAGGCCAGAGCACGCGCCGACGAATTTGGGATTGAGTGCATCACCTCCGCAACCGGCGCCCAGCTTGCCTTCATTGCCAGCGCCATGGGCGCGAAAGCGATTGTCGAAACTGGCACCGGCGCCGGCGTGAGTGGGCTTTGGTTATTGAGCGCATCAGAAACCTCCGTGCTAGCCACTATCGACACAGAACCAGAGTTCCAAACGGCGGCCAAGCAAGCCTTCTCAGAAGCTGGCATTTCGTCTAATCGGACCCGCGTGATCTCTGGAAAAGCAATAGAGGTTATGTCGAATATGGCTGATTCGGCATACGACCTGGTGTTCCTTGATGCCGACAAAGAGTCCTTGGAAGCCCAACTTCACGAGTCCGTTCGCCTACTTCGCCCAGGTGGTGTCGTGGTCATTGCTCACGCTCTCTGGCGCGATCGAGTTCCAGATCCAGCGATGCGTGACGAGTCAACAGCCACCTACCGAGACGCCCTGCGCTTCTTTAGCCAGAACGACGATTTTGTATCCAGCTTGTCTGCCGTGGGCGATGGCTTACTGATGGCGAGCAAGCGAGCCTAACGAAAGTAGAAAAGTGGCCCGATCCAAAATTAGGATCGGGCCACTTTATACAGCTTGGTTACTTCTTGACTACTGCCTGGAACTCAGAGATTATGTCTTGAGCTTCCTGCTCGCTTACGGCTGCTACGAAGCGGCCTCCGCCTTCAAGAGGTAGATGAAAAATAATGTTTCCCCTGCTGTCACGTTCGACCTTAACCGGGCCGTCGTTTCCACGCGGTTTCTGAACTGCCATTAGTGAAATGCTCCTTGAATTGCTAGCAATATTGCCTTGTCTTTATTATCCCAGACCAGAGCGCGGGCAAATACCTAAAGTTTGAGGCTAGCGAGTCAGCCAGGACTTTAGTCCTTCGTAACAGGAAAGGATTTGCGCCACGGGCACACTCTCGTCGTCCGCGTGCGCTTTGTTTGGATCTCCCGGTCCGTAGTTCACGGCAGGAATCCCTATGGCACTAAAACGAGCAACATCGGTCCAACCGTACTTCGGCTTTGCGGTAGCCCCGATTGCCGCGACGAACGCCTTCGCGGCTGGTTGGTCTAGTCCAGGCCTAGCTCCTGCCGAGGCATCGGTGACCAGAACTTCAAAACCTGAAAAGAACTCACGCAAATACTGTTCAGCTTCTGCTACCGACTTACTTGGTGCAAACCGATAGTTCACCGTGACTTTCGCCAAGTCGGGGACGACGTTGGTGGCAATTCCCCCAGCAACTGTTACCGCGTTTAAACTCTCTCGATACTCGAGCCCGTCCACCATCACCGTCGCCGGTTGATTGCTAGCCAAGCGAGTCAAGACTTCCGCCAGACCATGAATTGCATTCTTGCCCATCCAAGGTCTTGCCGAGTGAGCTTTCACACCGCGGGTAGACACCTCGACTCGCATGGTTCCGTTGCAGCCGCCTTCGATCTCGGCTGCGGTTGGCTCACAAAGAACAGCGAAATCGGCTTCAAGGAGTTCGGGTAGATTCCGCGAAAGCCGTCCTAGTCCATTAAGTGAAGCATCTACCTCTTCGTGGTCGTAGAAAACCCAAGTGATGTCTACGTTCGGTTCGGTAAGTTCACAAGCCAGTTTCAGCTGAACCGCCACTCCGCCCTTCATGTCGACGGTGCCGCGGCCCCAAAGGGAATCCACACCGTCAATCAAAGTTCGGCGAACCGGAAGATTGTTTGCGACGGGAACCACGTCGATGTGTCCGGCAATGACAACTCTGGAAGTTCGACTTAGGTTAGTTCTGGCCACGATGGCATCGCCGTCACGTAAAACCTCAAGGTGCGACTGGGAGCGAAGATAATTCTCAATCGCATTTGCCAATTCGGTTTCTTTGCCTGAAACCGAGGGGAAATTACACAACTGGGCGGTGAGCGAAACCACGTCGCCGTTGGCATCCAAGGAGGTAGCAGACATGAAAACGAGCCTACCTTGTAACCTAGACGGGTGAACGAATCTACTTTCCTGAACGGCAAGGCCTGGGGCCACGGCTTGGCTACCGTTGCCCAAGATGGCACCGTATTAGACACCTGGTATCCAAACCCGCAGCTGGGTGAGGCTCCTAAGTCGGATGCCCTTTGGGTGGTTCCAAAGGAACTGGACGCACTAGTTGGCGAAGACTCACGCCGCCAGGTGACCACAAAGGTTGTTC
>JBFYOM010000102.1:0-3250 GCA_041303805.1 Micrococcales bacterium | reverse complement strand
GCAGTAGCCACAATTAGGGTGAGCGGCAAAATCAACAGCAGTGTGGCCAACGGATACCAGAAAGCCGCCGGAATCGAAATTGCCTGGTAGGCGTAGCCAATCACGAGCGGCGACCAAATCATCAGGAAGTAGATGGCCTTCGCAAAACCTTTACCAACCCGAACCGCAAGGGTCTTCTTGCCAGCGGGACGATCGGTTTCTATGTCTCGAATGTTGTTGATCATTAGCACCGCAGAGGCGTAAAGCCCTAGTCCTATAGCTCCTGGTGCTAACAGGAAGGTCGATTCTGCAACAGCAAACATCGCAGGGAACTGAACATAGACGGTTCCGAAGACAGCGACCAGTCCAAAGAAAATAAACACCACCACTTCGCCAAGGCCGGCATAGCCATATGGCCGCTTGCCGCCAGTGTAAAACCAAGCAGAGATCACCGCGAGCGCACCAACAGCTAGCAGCCACCAAAGTCCTGTTAGCAAAACTAGGACGAGGCCGGCCAGCGCTCCTAGACCGAGAAATGCGAACGCCGCCCTTTTCACGGTCTTTGGTTGGAATGATCCGGATGCGGTTAGACGCAAGGGGCCAACCCGATCCGAGTCGGTGCCTCGGATGCCGTCGCTGTAGTCATTGGCATAATTCACACCGATTTGCAGGAACACGGCGACCGAGAGAGCGAGCAGGGTTTTCACTAGGTCAAATGCTTGCAGTGCGGTTGCGGCACCGGATGCAATGATGATGGGTGCGAACGCTAGCGGGAGGGTGCGAAGTCTGGCACCCTCAATCCAGAGGCTCAGATCAGATTTACGTTTAGCCATTTCGATTCCTACTTTTGCGCCATTTCCGTTAGTTCCAGCAGATCTGGTTTGCCGCTGGTGAGCCTTGGAAGTTTTTCAATCACTCGCCACGTTCCCGACTTAGCCACAACCCCGAGGGCGAAGTGCGCTTTAGCGGAATCTAGCTCTGCCTCCGGTCTTAGCTCAGCAAAGCAAACGAAGCTTTCACCAAACTTAGGGTGTGGAACCGACACCGCTGCAGCGGCAATCACGCCCGGTCTTCCCATGGTCCACTCTTCGACTGACTCCAGCGAAAGTTTATGCGCGCCGGAAATAATCACCCGGTCGGCTCGACCCTTGACATAGAGCTTGCCGTCGGTAAATTGGCCAAGGTCTGAAGTCTTTAGCGGATGGTCAACGTTTGAGGCAAGCGTTGGTGACTGAATGTAGATGTGCTCGTCTTCGTCGATAGAGATCTCCACACCGTCTAGGGGAACACCGTTGTAGACCACTCCACCTGAAGTTTCTGCCATTCCGTAGGTGGTGACGATGTTCACACCCTTTTTTCGCAGAGCATTGATCGTAGTGCGATTGGGCTTCTGCCCACCAATCAGGATGGTGTCGAACCGCTTCAGCTGTTCAAAAACTGCGTCGTCGGACTTGGCCGCTTCATAAAGAACATCTAGTTGGGTCGGAACTAGCGAGACAAACCGGCGTTCACCGGTCATGAGACTAGCCGAACGGCTGAAACCCTCTGCGGTGAATGGCAGAGCGGTGTTCATTAGCACCGGTTGGGTATCGGCAAGTAGTGAGCGCACCAAAACCATTGCGCCCGCAACGAAGTTAATCGGCAGGGCAAGCAGCCACTGACCTTGGCCGCCGAGACGCTTGGCCGACATGGTGGCAGCGGCTTTCAGGGCCTTGGCTGAAAGTTCAACCCGCTTTGGAACTCCGGTGGAACCACTGGATTCGATTATCAGACCCACGCGTTCGTCCACTTCATCCAGTAGTCCGTGAACCTCCGGCATTAGCCCGTTCACCTCGGGTGGCGTTATGAAGAGTGCCTTGGTGCCATCAAAGACTTCGCCGAGTGCCAGCATCGCGGTGACCGGGTCGTTGGCGGCAACGAGTCTAAGCGGCTTCAAAGTTTCTCCTAAAAGTGCCACGGGAACGCCGACCAGTTTGGTTCGCGTCGTTCCAGGAAGGCGTCTCGGCCTTCAAGCGCTTCATCGGTTCCGTAGGCAAGCCGAGTGGCTTCGCCTGCAAAAATCTGCTGACCAACCAAACCGTCGTCCACAGCGTTGAAAGCGTATTTCAACATTCGGATCGATTGTGGGCTCTGACTAAGAATGCGTTCTGCCCAAGCGATGCCGGTCTTTTCTAGTTCTTCGTGCGGCACGACGGCGTTGATTACGCCCATCTCGTAAGCCCTAGTGGCGTCGTATTCGTCGGCGAGGAAGAAGATCTCACGAGCAAACTTTTGGCCAACCTGACGAGCTAGGTAGGCGCTCCCGTATCCGCCGTCGAAGGAGCCAACCGTGGCATCGGTCTGCTTGAACTTGGCGTGCTCGCGCGAAGCGATACTCAGGTCGGCGATCACGTTCAGCGAGTGGCCGCCTCCGGCTGCCCAACCTGGAACCAAAGCAATCACAACTTTTGGCATGAATCGAATCAGTCTTTGAACTTCGAGGATGTGCAGACGGCCACTGGATTTCTGACCGTCCTGGTATTCGTAACCCTCGGTGCCGCGAACCCGCTGGTCACCACCGGAACAAAATGCCCAGCCACCGTCCTTCGGAGAGGGCCCGTTTCCAGTCAGTAAAACCACACCAACCTGGGAATCCTCGGCTGCGTGCAGTAGAACCCTGTTTAGTTCGTCGACGGTTTGGGGTCTAAAGGCATTGCGAACCTCGGGACGGTTGAACGCGACCCTAACAATCCCGAGCGAAACGTGACGGTGGTAGGTGATGTCTTGAAGTGCCGAGAACTCAGACACCTCGCGCCAAGCGCTGGCGTCGAAAATCTCGGAAACCGAATTTGCCATACTCCTAGACTAACAATGTGACCACTCGGTATGAATTGTCAGACATCTTCGCGAGCGCGAGAGTTGTGAGTCTTCCGCTGCGCACCAAGTTTCGTGGAATTTCGGAGCGAGAAGCGCTTCTGTTTGAGGGTGAAAACGGCTGGGCCGAATGGTCTCCATTTTTGGAATACGAAGACGAAGAAGCCAGGGTTTGGCTAATGGGGGCTCTCGACCAAGCATTCGGACCAAAGCGAGAAATCGGAGTGGTAAATGTAAATGCCACTCTGCCGGCGGTAAACGGTGAACAAATCGGCGAGGTGCTGAGACACTTTCAAAACTTCGACACCGTGAAGATCAAGGTTGGTGAACCCGGTCAGTCAATAGCGAATGATTTAGCGAGGATTGCTGAGGTTCGAAAGCTTGCTGCGGGTGTGAAGATTCGCCTGGATGCCAATGG
>JBFYOM010000101.1:0-3279 GCA_041303805.1 Micrococcales bacterium | reverse complement strand
GGGTAAATCCCTTCAAAAGATAACTCGGATGCGAGGCACGTCTTCAGGCCTACAAGCAAAGTTTACGATTGAGTTCAAAGACTCCCGACCAAATTATGTTTCGGGAATGTAAAACTTTTTGAGTCCTACTTGCGAACCGGCCTGGCTCGTCGAGGGTCGATGCCTTTAGGGATTGGTATGTTCATCCCGATCGCGTTGATTCGATTTGCGACTGTACGAATCTCAGCTCGGTTGAGTTTCTTTGGAAGCTTTTTCAAAGTTTTTCTGAGTTCCCGCAGTTTTACCGCACGCTCCGATTCGGTGACATAAACGGTGTGGACTGGAACGCCCGGAGCAATTTTCTGAAGTTTTTTTCGTTCAGCATCAACCAGAGATTGAGCACCAGCTTGCTTTCCCTCGCCAACAAGGACAATGCCAGGTTTACCTACCACTCGATAGACCAGGTCCATGGATCTTGGGTTAACCGAAATTGGCTGGTCGCTGCCTCGCCATGCACGCTTAAGAAGAGTCTGCAATACCGCACCGGTGGCTCCGGCCTGACCTTCCCAAGAATCGTATGCGGCTTTCTCTGCTCGTCTAGAAAGAACTAAAGAAAACGCCAAAAATGTGGAAAGAATCGTGGTAATTGTTAACAGGATTCCGCTGAGCCAGTCGCCACTTGCGTAACTTAATGTCGTGAAGAACGTTCCGGTTCCAAGAACTAGGAGAGTAGCTCCAAGAATCAACCACAGGTTCTTTCGATCGAGTTCGATGGTTCGCTTTAGGACCAGGATGATTTGTTTAATCTGACCTGGTTCTTTGGTTTCACTATTCTTAGCCATAGTCAAAAAGTTTAGTCGCCGACGGCCTGTGCAAAGCCTTGTTTAAGAGCCTCTTCTGCTAGATGCTTCAGGTTCTCTGGAATCTCAAAACCTTTTTTAACCATCGAGTTTGCCCAAAGCCGGCCCGCCCTATAGGAACTTCTAACCAGGGGCCCACTAAGAACACCGATGTACCCGATTTCTTCTGCTTCCTGCTTGAGTTCAACAAACTCTTCTGGCTTCACCCAACGTGTAACTGGATGGTGCCTTACCGAGGGTCGCAAATATTGAGTGATTGTGATTATGTCGGTTCCAGCGTTGAAGAGATCTGCGAGAGCCTGTGAGATTTCTTCGCGTGTTTCGCCCATACCGAGAATCAGGTTTGATTTGGTAACCATCCCAGCTGCGCGCGATTGGGACAACACATCTAACGAACGGTCATATCTGAAAGCGGGTCTAATTTCCTTAAAAATTCTCGGCACGGTTTCAAGGTTGTGGGCAAAGACCTGAGGCTTGGCATCAAAGACCTGGCCAAGTAATTCACGTTTGCCTGAAAAGTCAGGCACCAAAATCTCTACCCCTGTTCCTGGGGACTGTTTGTGAATTTGACGAATCGTCTCGGCATAAAGCCAGGCGCCTTCATCTGGTAAATCATCTCTAGCAACACCGGTCACGGTGGCGTAACGAAGGTTCATGCGCGCTACGGATTCGCCAACTCGTCTTGGTTCGTCAACATCGAAGTCGTCGGGCTTCCCGGTATCAATCTGGCAGAAGTCACATCGACGGGTGCACTGCGAACCGCCGATTAGGAAGGTCGCTTCGCGGTCTTCCCAACACTCAAAAATATTTGGGCAGCCTGCCTCTTGGCACACGGTATGAAGGCCCTCGGTTTTTACCAACGATTGCAGCGCCTGGTACTCAGGGCCCATCTTGGCACGAGTTTTAATCCAGTCAGGCTTCTTTTCAATCGGAGTCTGTGCGTTGCGAGCCTCAATTCTGAGGAGCTTGCGTTCTGGCTTTACTTCGCTCACTTAGGTGACCTTGCCTATTTCTCCGAGGTGTTTCTTCACGATCTCAGCTGCGTATTTAGGTGAAATCTCTTTACCCAACAATTCTGTCAGTGTGCTTGTTTTTGCGTCTGCGATTCCGCAGGCG
The DNA here is from genome assembly GCA_041303805.1 of Micrococcales bacterium. Lineage (GTDB taxonomy): Bacteria > Actinomycetota > Actinomycetes > Actinomycetales > Microbacteriaceae > Rhodoluna. Next base: position 1,324 of record JBFYOM010000101.1, on the reverse strand, counting down.
ATTATGTTTTCGTAAGGCTGCAGTGAGTTGTTGCAGTTCAGCGCGAAGCCATGCATTGTCGTGTGGTCAGCCACACGGATGCCAATCGCGGCAACCTTCACATGGGTGCCATCAATCGGATACCAAACCCCAGACCTACCTGCGACTCGCTCCGTCTCCAAGCCCATTTCGGCGACTGAGTCGATGAGAACCTGCTCCAGCCATCGCACGTAGCCAACGACGTCGATAGGGCGTGGTAATTGCATTATCGGGTAACCAACCAGCTGCCCAGGCCCGTGCCACGTAATCTTGCCACCTCGGTCGGTCTCAATTACTGGTGTACCGTCCTGAGGAAGTTCTTCTGCATCAGTGCGCTTGCCGGCTGTGTAAACAGGGGAGTGCTCCAAGAGAATAACGGTGTCGGGTCTGGCCCCAGAAGAGACCTCGCGGTGAATCTCACGCTGAAAGTCCCACGCCTCTTCGTAGCCTACGAATTCAGGCTTGAATCCAAGATCGATGAAGGTGGGCATGGTTCGATTCTAATTCGTTTGCAACTTACTAACAGATCGCACTTAATTTATCGCCGCGGCCGAGAAACGAACCATGCTGTTTCTATGGGAGCTCACGAGCAAAAAAGAGGGCGCAAGATTGTCTGGACCGGGAAAGGTTTAGTTATTACTTGTCGAGAAGAACTTCGAGAAATGAAGTTCGCGCCCCACTTCAAGTCGTGGCCAAAAATAGTCCGAAAACTTGAGAATCATGGCGTCTCATGTGAAATGAAACTGGTTGGAAAAACCTTGTCCGTCACAACATCGGCAGAACTGCAACAGATTCAAGCGTTACTTGGAAATCGAAGGATGATGAAAAAGTCAAAACTAGGGCTAATTCTTTTGACGCCAGTCCTTTTAGTGTTGGGCTCGTTATCATTCACTATTCAGCCTCAAAGCCATTCAACAGAATTGAAAGCTAAGTCAATACCAAACGACGAGTGCGGAATTGAGCACCTCGCGAAAGCAATCATTTCGGATTTCCCAAATACAAATGTTCTCCAGAGAACGTCGAGCCGTTTGGGAGGAATCGAATCTGGCGCTTTCGTCTGTGAAGGCGCTAAATTTAGCTACACGCTAGAACTCAAAGAGCCGAAGCGCGTAATTAGCCTTCTGAAATTAGATTCCTAGGTTCGCTTCAAACGCAGCAGTTTCTAGTCTGGACTTGATTTCGACCAAGAAACGGCTCGCATCGGCGCCATCAACCAGGCGGTGGTCGTAAGACAGAGCTAAGTAGACCATGCTGCGGATTGCGATTGAGTCGTTTCCGCTCTCATCGGTCACCACAACCGGGCGCT
>JBFYOM010000100.1:0-3351 GCA_041303805.1 Micrococcales bacterium | reverse complement strand
GTGAACCAAAATTATTGAAACCTGAGGCAGAGTTTCAGCCAACGCGATTGACACCGACTGCTGACGTGTTTCCCCTCCCTCCACCACGGTGAGTTTGATGTTTTCTGGCACGTGTGGGGTTGCGAGCCGCAGAAACTCCTCAACAAAGCCAGGCGTTGAAGTTATCACGATTTGGGTTAGGTTCTTGGCACCCACGGCTCTAGCGAGAGCGTGCTCGAGGAGGGTCAGCCCAGCCACCCGAACCAGTGCTTTTGGCAAGCCGGCACCGAGCCGCTCGCCCTTGCCGGCGGCCACCAAAACAACCGCAACGGACATAATTACCTCTGAACTAGGAAGCTAGAACTTCGTCTAGTTTGACTCCGGCTTTTTCTTCGTCAAGTTTGAGAGCCAGTGCCAGTTCGGAAATCAGAATCTGGCGGGCCTTGGCCAACATACGCTTTTCTCCGGCGGAAAGAACTTTGTCTTGATCGCGGCGCCAAAGGTCGCGCACCACTTCAGAAACTTTAAGAACATCTCCAGAGGCTAGCTTTTCCAAGTTTGCCTTGTAACGGCGTGACCAGTTAGTTGGCTCTTCGATGAATTCGGCACGAAGAACGCCATAGACCTCTTGAACACCTTTTTTATCGATGACGTCGCGAACGCCAACCGATTCAACGTTTTCGGCTGGTACCTGAATGGTTAGTTTGTTCTTCTCGGTTGCCAGATTGTCTGAGGCGTCTTCAGCAGCCTTCTGAATAATTTCGAGGGTTAGGTAAAGTTTCTTTTCACCGCGAATCAGTTTGTCGGCTACTTCAATGATCTTCGCTGCTCCGTGATGGGGATAAACAACGGTTTCGCCAACAATAAACTTCATGCGACTAAATCCCTTCGTAAACACCTAATTTACCACGCTTTAGGGCGTAAATAAAGGGTTAGACTAATACCGCTAAAAGCAAACCCCCGGAGGAAATTGTGGTTGTTCGTAAATTTGTCGCCGCCCTTGCTGTTTCTACAGCTCTTATTCTTGGAACTTCGGGTTGCAGCTTCACGGACAACCTTGCAACCCAGCAGCCTTACGCTCCTAGCGATGGCACGGAAGCCATGGTCGACGATGTCAAGGCGCTCAACATTATTTATCTGACCGAAGCGACCAAGGATGCAACTGAGGTGGAAATCGGTGGCATCATCGGAAGCTTTGTGAACACTAGCGACCAACCGATCCAGGTCTTTCTTCAGTTTGAAGCCGACGGTTCAGCAGCGCCAGATGTGATTACGTCTCAAACTCGCGACTGGGTGAGTGACTTCATCGCACCGGGTGAAAAGTACGACCTTGGGTATAACGGCAACGCAGCTATAGCAGCGCTTCTGCTTAACTCCGGAAAAGTCACCAAGCCGGGCGATGTAGTAAAGGTTTGGTTTTCTGTCAACGACGGAACCGCAGTTGAACTTAGAGTTCCAGCTTTAGACGGTTCGCTTGAGCAGTACGCTCCGCTAATCGATCAGCTTACCGTTACCCCTGAGCCAGTTCAGGAATAACTCAAGCCTCGAACTTATAGCCGAGCCCTCGAACGGTGATCAGGTGCTCAGGTCTTGCCGGGTCAGCCTCGATCTTGGATCGCAATCTCTTCACGTGAACGTCCAGCGTCTTGGTATCTCCGAAATAGTCATGACCCCAGACTCGGTCGATAATCTGTCCACGAGTGAGCACGCGGTTCACATTTTCTAAAAGTAGTTCAAGAAGTTCAAACTCTTTTAGTGGCAATGCCACCTTCTGGCCGTTAACAAAAACCTGATGACGGTCGACATCCATAACCACCGGTCCCGCGGCCAATTGCTCCTCCGAAACATCTTGCGGGATTGACCGATCAGATACCTTCCGGCTCAAAACCTTGTTGATGCGAGCCAACAACTTTGACGACGAGGCTAACTTCGTCACATAGTCATCGGCACCAATTTCGAGACCTACGACCTCGTCGGTTTCAGAGTCTTTGGCCGTAAGCATGATGATTGGCACATCTGAGGTTTGGCGAATTACCTTGCAAACTTCGTTTCCACTCAAGCCTGGAAGCATAAGATCAAGCAAAATCAAGTCTGGGTTCGAGTCGGCAAAACGTTCTAGGGCTTGGTGTCCGTCCTCCGCAAAAACAACCTCGTGCCCTTCTCGGGGTAACAGGCTTCCAAGACTAAGGCGGAAGGATTCCTCATCTTCGACTACGAGGATTTTAGCCATCGGTGGGCTCCTGTCTGGTTTGCTTAGTTACTTTCTTAGCAACCGCAGGTAGACGCAAGGTAAACGTTGAACCAACTCCTGGTTTAGAAAAAAGTTGGACATCACCCATGTGGCTCAATGCAGCGTGTTTCACGATACTCAATCCAAGACCAGTTCCTCCGGTTTCTCGCGATCGCGACTGGTCAACACGGTAAAAACGCTCAAAAACGCGCGCCTGCTCCGACGGAGGAATGCCGATTCCGCCGTCTTTAACGATGATCTTGGCAATGTCTTGTTCTAACTCAATTGCAACAGCAACAGCAGAACCTAGGTTGGAATATATGATTGCGTTCTCGATTAGATTCTTCACGGCAGCGATGAGCATTTCGGAGTCACCGTAAATCTCGACACTGCTTTCCGGGGCGAGATAGTCGATTGTGACGCCGTGTTTCTCCAGACGCCAACTGTTTCGATCGATGGCATCGCTAACTACGTCAACGAGATTTACCACCTCGGTGTTGCTAATGGTTGCGGCCGTTTGAATGCGGGAAAGTTGAATCACGTCTTTGACCAGGGCGCTCAGGCGTTTCGCCTCTTTACCGATGTTCTTAGCCATTTTGGCAACCGTCTCCGGCTGATCCAGGCTGTTTTCAAGAGCCTCTGCCAGCAGGCCAATCGCGCCAATCGGAGTTTTTAACTCGTGAGAAATGTTGGCCATAAAATCTTTACGCATCGAATCGAGACGGTGGCTTTCGGTGCGATCATCAACTATGAGCAAGACCATGCCGTCGCCGATGGCTTTAGCTCTGGCCGTGATGTGCAGCCGATTGCCATGAATTGCGGCGGCAAGGTCAAGTTCGAGTGAAATCACCTCGCTGGTTTCGCGAGCTTGATTCACCAAATCCACAAGTTCCTGATGGGCAAGTTTTCGCCCGTCTAGAAGCGCCGCCGCTAGGACGCTGCCGGTAACACTGACTGTGAGGTTAGAGGCATTAATGATCATTCCGGTTGGGGTCAGCAGTTCGAGCAACTCTGCCGCCCGCTTGGGAAGCGAATTAGCCTCAGCTAACTTTCGCTTTTCTACTCGCCACAGGCCAAGCGCTACAAGTCCGGTAACCAAGACTCCACCTAGGAGTCCTAGAGAAAGCGGATGGAAGTAGTCG
>JBFYOM010000099.1:0-3549 GCA_041303805.1 Micrococcales bacterium | reverse complement strand
GGGATGTAATAAAGCGGGTCGTGAGCCGAAGTCTGGTCGGTGACGATGTCAACAGGAACATCACGCTTCAGCATTTCAGAGAACACGTCGGCGGCGTTTCCAACCACACCGATTGAGATTGCCTTCTTGGCATTCTTGGCTGCAACCGCGCGCTCGATTGCGTCGTCCAGGTTGTCGGCAATTTCGTCTAGGTAACGAGTTTCCACACGCTTACGAAGTCGCGATTCGTCGATGTCGACAATCAGACAGGTTCCCTCGTTCATAGTTACGGCCAGTGGCTGAGCTCCACCCATGCCGCCGCAACCGCCAGTTAGGGTAAGGGTTCCGGCAAGGGTTCCGCCGTAACGCTTGTCGGCGATTGCCGCGAAGGTCTCGTAGGTTCCCTGAACGATTCCCTGCGAACCAATGTAGATCCATGAACCGGCAGTCATCTGCCCATACATTGTTAGACCCATGGAATCTAGGCGACGGAATTCTGGCCAAGTCGCCCAGTCACCAACCAGGTTCGAGTTAGCAAGCAGCACTCGAGGCGCCCACTCGTGAGTCTGGAACACACCAACCGGTTTACCCGATTGAACCAATAGAGTTTCGTCATTCTTGAGGTCGGTTAGAGTGCGCACGATTGCGTCGAAGCTCTGCCAGTTTCGAGCAGCCTTTCCATTACCGCCATAAACAATTAGTTCTTCGGGGTGTTCGGCAACCGCTGGGTCAAGGTTGTTGTGAAGCATGCGAATTGCAGCTTCCTGACCCCATCCCTTTGCGGTCATGGTGGATCCGGTTGCAGCGTGCAGGTTGGCTCTTGGATTCTCGTTCATGTTGTAATTCAACTCCTTATCAGGCCCTTTGACCTATGGGTTTTCGCTGGTAGTGTCTGTAATACCAGACACCTAGGACGACAATGCGCGCAAAGATCCCAGCAGCAGCGAGAACTCTCGCAATCCTGCGCAATCTGGCAAAGGCGGCAGCCCCGGTTACCGCGGTTTCCCTGGCAAGACAGATCGATGCCCCGAGAAGCACCACCTATCAGCTTCTGCAGGTTCTGGAAGCTGAAGGTTTTGTAATTCACTACCCAGAAACCGCTCGTTGGGGGATTGGGGTGGCCGCTTTCGAACTGGGCAGTGCCTATCTGCGGCACGACCCGTTAGAGCGACTGGCTAGACCAATCCTCCACCGACTCGTGATTCAACTCGACGAACTTGGCTTGAACTCAACCGCTCAAATGGGAATTCTGGACGGGGTCGAACTGCTCTACCTACTCAAAGAGGATCCTCGCTTTGCCGCCGTCGTGGTTACCGATGTTGGGGTCAGGCTGCCTGCCCATCTGACCGCCAGTGGCAGATCCATGTTGGCGCTCCTTCCTAAGTCGCAGTTCAAGGCTCTCTACCCGCCCACGAAACCAATCTCACGTCGCACCGAACAAGGCCCCGAAACATCGAGCCAACTCGAAGCACTCCTAAAGAAAGAACTGCAACAAGGTTATTCAGTTGAATCCGGTCACGTATCCGAAGGGCTAAATACCATCGCGGCTGCCGCAACTAATCACTTAGGCCTCCCAACGGCCGCATTCGCAGTAACCTTTAGAACAGAAGATGCCAGTGAATCAACCACCGAAAAATTGGCAAAACTTGTAATTTCAGCCAGCAACGAATTATCCAAGCGATTGGGAGCAACCTCGAAATGACCGAAGACAGCAAATGGCCTAGAGCAGCTCATTGGCTCAAACCTCACAGCGGTGAAAGCGGTATTGACCTAGCTGTTTACGGAGTTTGCGCCAGCCAGACCTCTATCTCAAAGACCGGAGCCCACGAAACCCCAAACGCAATCCGTGACGCCCTACTTCGCTATTCGACCTACAGTTGGGCCCACGACGTAGACCTCGGCAACCTAATCGCCCGAGATTTCGGTAACTCTGAACACCCAGATTCTCCAGAGGGTGAAGAAACCACGATGCAACTTGCCAAAACTGCAGTTGATGCAAGCAAGTTGGCAATCGCTCTAGGTGGTGACAACTCTGTCAACTATGCGGCAATGAGGGGATCGATGCCTCTTGAAACCTCCGGGCTAATTACCTTCGACGCGCATCACGACCTTCGCGATGGAATCAGCAACGGATCTCCGGTTAGAAGGCTTGTGGAAGCTGGTTTACCGGGAAACAAGATTGTACAAATTGGCATAAACGACTTCTCCAATTCGCCGGCTTACGCCAAGCTAGCCAAAGACTTAGGAATTCTTGTAATTACCCGCGCCCAACTTCGCACTCAAACCCCAGAAGAAACTTGGAAACAGGCCTTAAGTCATCTGGCCGATGTTGAATCAATTCATGTCGACATTGACGTCGACGTTTGTGATCGCGGTGTTGTTCCAGCCTGTCCAGCTGCAGCCCCAGGCGGAATCAGCGCCGACGAACTTCGTGAGTTCGCTTTCCTGGCTGGAAAGACTCCTACCGTAAAAAGTTTGGACATCACCGAGATCGATGCAACTGCAGACTCTGCCGACCAAAGGACTATTCGCCTAGCCGCACTACTTATTCTCGAAGCAGCTACCGGCTTAGCCTTAAGAAAATAAAGTTACTTACTGTTCTTTCTGATGAAAATCAAAATCACAGAAATGAAGAACGGGATAAACGGAAGCCAAGCAATCGGGACATCGACGATAAAGAAAAACCCCACGCTCAATCCAACAATTGAGCTGAAAATCACTGCGACTGTTCTGCCCCTACCCGTTGCAACAAAGTAGATAGAGAAACCTACAGCCAAAGCTCCGATGAGCATAGGCACAAAAACAATGAATGAAACTAAAAGCGCGAGATCTTCCATGGCCTAATGGTACTCCTGAAACTTATTCGCCAACTTAGACTTAAATCATGAAAATATCCGTAAATGTCCTTGTTTCGGCACCAATCGATCAAGTTTGGTCAGCATACACGACCCCGGAAGACATCATGCAGTGGAATTCTGCATCCGACGACTGGCACACCACCACTTCGAGTGTGGATCTTCGTCCTGGTGGAGCATTTTCATCCAGGATGGAAGCCAAGGACGGCAGCTTCGGATTCGATTTCGAAGGTGTTTACACCCAGATTATTGAAAACGAGTTCATCGAGTACTCCTTCGGAGACCGCCTGGCTAATGTGACTTTTGCACAAGAAGATGACGGGGTTCGCGTTACCGTTGAGTTCAATACGGAAGAAGAGAATTCTGCTGAGGATCAGAGAACGGGTTGGCAAGCAATTCTTGACAACTTTGCACGGCACGTTCAAGCCAACTAGAACTTAAAGAAAAACGGCCAGTCATTTCTGACTGGCCGTTTCCACTTGCGTGGAGACTAGGGGTATTGACGTGCCCAGTAATGACGGGGGTTGTAGAGGTCCGGTTTGGATTTTCAGACTATATATCAGACTATTTTTCCAAAGGTTTATTGGTTCTTGTAGGCCAAGAGGCTATAGCTAGCTGCTAGACGCCTCGGATTTTTTGCCAACTCCCACTCTTTGTTCTCTTCGAGTTTTACGAATTCCTCCCCGAGTGGGTTCCATGGAACTGTTGAGTGTTC
>JBFYOM010000098.1:0-3629 GCA_041303805.1 Micrococcales bacterium | reverse complement strand
TGCCAATGCTGTCGTGCGATTCGAACCGGTCACGATGATTGTAAATCCTGGCGACCTTGAAATCGCCAAGAAGTACTTGGACCCTAAAGTAACCCTCGTCGAAGCTCCCTTAAATGACGCCTGGATGCGAGACATTGGCCCAACCTTCGTCAAAGACGTCAGTACCGACAAGGCCGTCAACTGGGTGTTCAACGGATGGGGTGCTCAAGACTGGGCGTCATGGCAACACGATGACCAGATTGCCGCGTTTATCGCTAACAAGAGCGACACCGAGCAAGTGGATTCTCCGATGATCAACGAAGGCGGCGGCATTCACGTCAACGGCACCGGCACAATCCTGCTGACCGAAACCGTTCAACTTGGGCAAGGGCGAAACGAGACCTGGACTAAAGCTCAAGTAGAAGCGGAATTCGAGAAACTACTTGGAACCACCAGAGCGGTTTGGATCAAACGCGGTCTGGCCCGCGACTACGACGAGTTCGGTACCCGCGGTCACATCGACATCGTTGCCTGCTTCGCCGACGAAAACACAATCCTTTACCACGACCAGCAAGATCCGGAACACCCCGACTTCGAGATCTCCAAAGAGGTTCTCGCCACACTTGAGGCAGAAACCGATTTCAAGCTGATCCCCGTCCCAGCTCCGAAAGTTCTCTACGACGACGAAGGCCCGGTTGACTACAGCTACATCAACCACTACATCGTCAACGGCGGAGTAATTCTCTGTTCATTCGACGACCCGAACGACGAAGTAGCGAAAGCGATACTCGAAAAGGCTTACCCAGGCCGAGAAATCGTCCTAGTTGACGCCCGCGAACTGTTCGCCAGAGGTGGCGGAATTCACTGCATCACCCAGCAGCAGCCTGCCTAGCTTTGAACTAGAAGCTTGATTGCTTCTTCAAAAACTTCCTGATGACGATCGACGTCGGCTTTTGTCGTGGTTGGACACATCAACGCCATGTTGTGAAAAGGCGTGAGCAAGATGCCTCGGTTAGCCAAATACAGGTGCAGGAAGTCTTCCAACTCACCGTCTGCAGATTCGTAGGCCGCGGTTCCAGTCTTTGGATAAGGCTTGGCGAAGCGGTATTCGGCACGAGTACCCAACTGGTTAATGGCCCAAGGTAACTCGTACTTGTCGAATAACTCGTTGACACCGTTTGTAAAGTACGTCGCTAGGTCGATCATCTTCTCGAAGGCATCCTTGGTCAGCACATGCTCCAGAGTTGCACGCATGGCAGCAACCGATAGTGGGTTACCGGCGAGGGTTCCACCAACCCCACCCATGTCAACGAGGTCTAGGTCGGTTCGCTCCAAAACCTTGGCGGCGAACTCTGCGCTCAAGCCGTAGGTTCCAGTTGGAATTCCGCCGGCAATCGCCTTACCAATTACGAAGATGTCTGGCTCCAGCGAATCGCGCATGGTCATGCCTCCCCAACCTGCTGAGAAGGTGTGGGTCTCGTCGATTATCAGGAGGGCGTCGTACTTGCGAGTTAATTCGCGCACGCCCGCCAGGTAACCAGGTTCAGGTAGCACGATACCGATGTTCGTCATGGCCGGCTCCATCAAAACTGCAGCGACGTCGCCGTTCTTCAACTGGCGCTCTAAACCCTCCAAGTCGTTGAACTCGGCAACACGGGAAGTCTCGGTCACATCGACTGGCGAACCAACGTTTCCTGGTCGGCTCATGCCTTCGCCGTCCGGCCCAACCACGATCAAAGCCTCATCAACCGAACCGTGGTAGCAGTAAGCATTGAACAAAATCTTTGACTTGCCGGTAATTGCTCGAACTAATCGAATCGCCCAGCGGTTGGCGTCGGTGGCAGTGAGCGCGAAACTCCACTTGGCCATTCCGAAACGGTCAGTCAGGTTTTTAGCAACCCACTGTGCATCCTCGGTCGGCAACATCGTGGTCATGCCTCCCTGTTCGGAAATACGCTTGGTAATGGCGTCAACCACCACGGGGTTCGAGTGGCCGGCCATGGCGCCGGTGTCACCTAACGCAAAGTCGATGTATTCGTGACCATCGATATCCCAGATACGGTTGCCCGAAGCGCGGTCGAAGTAGACAGGGAAACCGCCAGCCTTCTTGTTCATCCAAGTCATTGGCACACGGCCAAAAAGGTTATCGGCAGCTTCATAGGCAGCCTTCGACTTTGGGTTTCGCTCTAGGAACAGCTGACGCTCAGAATCAAAGAGGGAAGTTAGGCGATTACGGTCGATCATTTGAACACTCCATCATGGGTCCCCCGCCAAAGCAAAACTGCTTCGACTACTGCCCGAATCCAGAGGATATTCTTTTCTATTTTGTCAAAAAATGTGCTGCTACTGGAGCTCCCACTCCAAACCAGTTGCTGCGTCGCTTAGACACTCAGTGTCTGAGCTTTCAGCAATCAGAACGATTCCCTTGCCATTGCTGTGATCGCCGTACCAATACTGACCGGACACCCAGTTGAAACTTCCGGAATCGTGTTCAGCAACTGCGGTTTCATTGGAGTCAAAAACCCAAACCGCACAAATTGATCCGTCATCGGGAGATGTACCCAAATAGATAACCTCAACTGGGCTTCCAGTTGCGTCTTGGAATTTGTCTGGTTCCCAACTCGTGCTACCAGCGTTGTTCAGAAGAGCCAAAAGATCTGACTCGCTCTCCGCTGGCTCTTCTACTTCTGATTCGGCATTTCCGTCGAAGACGTAAGACATACACCCTTCAACATAGTCAAGTGCGTCCTGTTCTAAATCGGTTGGAAACTGAGACTCTTGCATGGTTGAACAGTAAGCGAATGCCTCGGCATAATTCGAAATTGGATCGGCTTCCAGGCTACTCTGCGTGTCATAACCGGCCTCCCAAGCGGCAGACAACCCATAACTTTCTTGGTTCGAGGCACTTATCCCGCATCCTGCCAATAAAGGCACAAGCGATATAATTCCAATTAGTTTCAAGCCTTTAGTGATTTTCATTTGTTCCCCCGTAAATTTTATTTATCTTAACATTAGGCTGGGCCAGTTCCGCAAAATCGCCGCCAAAAATTCTTTAGGCTTCTCCTCTTGAGGAAGATGGGCGCTGTCCTCAATGATTTCTAGGACGCTGTTTGGAATTAGTGTGTCGAGTTTGACGGTGTCACTGGTTGGCACCACGGTGTCGTTGGATCCGGTAATTAGAAGCGTTGGCATTTTCAGTTCACCTAGATTGTCTGCTAAGTCGTTCGTCCTAGGTGCGGTTGCGAAGTTCCAAAAGCCAACTTCCCAGCCTTTTACTTTGAGTGGTCTTTGGTAGCCCTCTAAAACCTCTGGGGTCAGCTGGCTTTGATCAAAGTAACTCTCTCGGAGTAAGTCCATTCCTGAAGTCGCAATTGAACTGACCAAGATCGGCCCGAGCTTCTTGATTTGAGGAATCTCATACAACCAACTCAGACCATCCGGACCTCCGCCCGTTGTCAAAATGGCAGGATCTACCAGAATTAACGCTTGAACCTTGCTCGGGTTCAGACGAGCATATTCGGCAGCCAATTGCCCACCTGCAGAATGCCCAACCAACACAACATCACGACCGGTTCCGAGCTTGGCAATCAGATCATCGAGCAGTGCGAAGTTACCCTCAAAACCATAAGGGTTGACTTCATCCCAGGTAG
>JBFYOM010000097.1:0-3709 GCA_041303805.1 Micrococcales bacterium | reverse complement strand
GCCATACCGAGTGATTCACACCGCAGCGGGCGACCTAGGTTCGAGCGCAGCCCGCAAGTACGATATCGAAGCCTGGGTTCCTAGCCAAGAGACCTACCGAGAACTAACTTCAACTTCGAACTGCACCACCTTCCAAGCACGCCGCCTCAACATCCGTTACCGCAAGGAAGATGGGAAGACCACGACGGTGGCCACGCTCAACGGAACACTGGCAACCACTCGCTGGCTAGTTGCGATTCTTGAAAACCACCAGCAGCCAGACGGTTCGGTGCGAATACCAGAAAGCCTTAGGCCGTATCTCGGCGGCGTTGAGTTCATAACTCCAAAGGTGCGCGGTTGAGAATGCTTCACCCTAATGACCGCTGGCTAATCGGCATCGACATCGATGGAACCTTGGTTCACGACGACGGTTACCTGTCACCGCGCGTCGCCGCAGAGGTAAAGCGAGTTCAAGAGCTCGGACATCTCGTCGTTGTTGCAACGGGCCGCAGTGCCGTCAACGCCATCGGAGTGACCAAAGAAGTTGGACTCTTCGACGGCAAGCTAATCTCCTCCAATGGTGCAGTAACCGTTCGAATCGACCATGATCACCCGCGCGGTTTCATTCCAGAGGAAGTCATCACCTTCGACCCAACCGAGGTGCTCACCCAACTTATCGAGAAACTGCCGCACGCTCACTTCGCGGTCGAAGATGCTCAAGGCGTCTACAAGTTCCACAGGGAATTCCCGCAGGACGCTCTCGGCGACATTAATCACGAGACACCACTGCACGAACTTATGCATCACCCTGTCAGCCGAATCGTGGTGCTCAGCCCGGAGCAGGAAACCGAAGAGTTTGTAGATACTGTCTCAACGCTCGGTCTTCAGTCGGTTAGCTATGCAATTGGTTACTCGGCTTGGCTGGACATCGCACCGTTAGGCGTTACAAAAGCCAGCGCTCTCGAGGTAGTTCGCGAGCACAACAACATTCGCACCGACCAAATCATCACGATCGGCGACGGTCGCAACGACATCAGTATGTTTGAGTGGGCAAGGTCTGGCGGAGGCCTAGCTTTTGCCATGGGACAGGGCCCAGAAGAAGTTCACGCTGCAGCAAGTTTCGTAACCGACCCAGTTGAAGACGACGGAGTAGCTATCGTTTTAGCCGGCTTCGAGGGAATCCTCTTCACCAGAAGGTAAGCAGCCTAGCTAGTTGGCGCTGGAACCTGAAGCCCGCTTTTTCTAATCGCGGCAATTACGCCATCTCGATCATTAGCCACCAGTGCCTTTAGTGCCACACGGTAGCGATCTGGAACTTTCTTCCAGAAACCTGCATCCGTTTTTCCAAATAAACGCTCCCCTGAGGCTTGAAGTTCCTTGAAAAACTCAAGATCGGTGTGCTCAACCCACGGCAGGTAGAAGTTGATGTCGTAGCGGGCTGTTGACCAAATGTAGTAGTTGCGCAGCGCCTGGTTGACCGAGTTTTCTGGGAACTTTTCATTCAAGACGTCCAAGGTATCCAAAATTGCCTTGAGTCGGTGGGTTAGGTTCTTCATGTTCCAACGCTCTTGAGTGATCGAACTTCCGCCGCCCACTCTAACGCGCCAAAGGTAAGAGGTTTTAGAAACCACAGCGAAACCGCCAGATTCGGCATAAATCTTGGTCATCAAGGCCATGTCTTCGTATAGGAATCCAACCGGGAACTCATAATTTCCGGCCTTCCAGAACGAGAACTTAATCAACTTGTTCCAGGCGGTGACATCGGAGAGAAAATGTGGCTGATCCAAAAGCGTGGTTCTAGAAACATCCCTGCGAAACAGGTCTCGATGTCTCTTTAGAAGCGCAAGACCCTTGAGGCGAGTTGGTTTTCCTACCGCGACGTTCAAATCACCGATCGCGCTCAGGTAATTCTGAACCGCTTTTCTCGGCAGCACGTCGTCGGAGTCTAGGAACAAAAGATAGTCAGTCTTTTCGATAGCCGCAGCGCCCGTGTTCCTAGCCGCCGAAAGACCAGCATTCTTCTGACGGATTAGACGAACATTAGAAAAGCGAGCGTCGTACTTTTCGGCAATTTGAAGCGAAGAATCGGTGGAACCGTCGTCCACTAGCACGACCTGGATGTTCGGATGACTCTGAGCCAAAGCGCTTTGAATGGCCACATCCAGGTATTTCTCTACGTTGTAAATCGGCACAACGATGGTTACCTCTGGCTTGGTTGAATCCTGAACCAAAGGTTTGGCAGCAACCCTGCGACGAAGCGAAGCATTGGCACGCGTGTAAACGAAATCTTCAGCAACTGGAGATTCCAGAAGCGAAAGGAATGGCTTCAGGAAAGGTTTAACCAATAAACGAAACCGCCAAGTAAGCCCCGCGACAATCTTTTTCAACTGTTTCAAAAGCTCTTACCTCAGATTCGGTGGGGGTATTCAGAGTTTATTTTACGAAAGCGGTAATAGGCTCATTAACTGTTCCCATTCATTTGTCCGAAAGAACAAGCCGTGATGATAGTTGTGAAGTTCAAGAACTTGCTGGCGCGAGTTTCTAGGCGACTCAATTACGTCCGGCAGTTGACCAGTCCGCTATCCGAATCGGTTCTCTTCGAAGCTTTCTCCGGCAAACAAATTGGCGATAGCCCATTGTCGATAGCCCTTGAGTTACAAAAAAGTCACCCAGAGCTCAAGCTCTATTGGAGTACGACATCTAGTAATTCAGATCTTCCAGAGGGGATGACTGCACTTCGTCACGGTTCGGCAGCCTGGTATCGGGCATTAGCAACTTCGAAGTTTCTGGTGAACAACGCGAACTTCCCCGCCTACTTCCGAAAGCGCGAAGGTCAGACCTACCTGCAAACCTGGCACGGCACACCACTGAAGTTGATCGGTCAAGACATTCGCAACGATCGAACTTCAGCCGTTTATCAACAAACCATGAAACGGGAGGCCGGCTACTGGGACTACCTGATTTCCCCGAGTGCCTATTGCACCGAAATCTTCCCCAAGGCCTTCGAAACAAAAGCAAAAGTTCTCGAGCTCGGTTATCCGAGAAACGACAGCCTCAAGAACGTAAGCACAGAAACTCGAAACGAGATTCGCCGCAAGCTCGGTGTCACCGACCCAAAGAAGAAGCTCGTGCTCTACGCACCAACTTGGCGCGATAGCGCTAGGGGTAGCAAAGGTGGCTGGGAGTCGGTCAATTACCTGAGCCACGAAACCAAGCTTCCAGAAGGATTCGCGCTGCTCTACCGCGGTCACGCAAACACCCACGCTTCCCACCAAGCCAAGAACAGTGCGGAACTGATCGACGTAACTTTCTACCCGAACATTGCCGACCTGTTCATCGCCGCCGACGTCCTTGTCACGGATTATTCATCCGTCATGTTCGACTTCTCGGTAACTGGCAAGCCGATGATCTTTCTAACGCCAGACCTGAAAGAGTACGAAACAGATCGCGGTTTCTACTTCGATTTCCGCACCCAAGCACCTGGCCCAATCTGCTCAACAGCCCAAGAGGTCAACCAAGCCCTCATGGATGTGGAAGCAAATCAAACCGCTTTCGCCAAGAAATACGCCGCGTGGATAGACAAATTCAACCCCAAAGACGACGGCCAGGCCGCCAAACGCGTGGTCAACACAGTGTGGAACTAAACTCAAAGGTAACTCCCAGCCAAGTCTGTAATTCTAAATACGCGCCCACTCGGGTAAACTAAACAGGCTCCCTTGTGGAGCAAGGA
>JBFYOM010000096.1:0-3726 GCA_041303805.1 Micrococcales bacterium | reverse complement strand
TCCCGACCTGGTGGGTTTCAGTTTTGTTTGTCATCAACACCGTCCTAGTTACCGTTCTGCAGATTCGAATGAGTCGCGGCACCGGAACCCTGATGATGAGCGTGAAGAAGTTCCGAATTGGAACTGCATACCTACTGCTTTCCTGTGTGGTTTACAGTCTCGCCGCCGATCTGCCGATCTGGATAGCTGCGAGCATTTTGGTGACCGGCATGGTGGTTCACACCATGGGAGAGTTACTTGCTGCAGCCGGTTCGTGGAGTATTGGATTCGATTTGGCAGAAGAAAAGCACATGGGTCAATATCAGGGTGTTTACTCACTTGGTTGGGGTTTGGGCGGATCGTTTGGCCCGCTTTACGTGACCTCGATGATTCTCGGGTTCGGGGTAGCCGGCTGGTGGATCATGGGCGGGGTCTTCCTGGTGGCAGGGTTCCTGATGCACGCACTGGTAAAGCAACATCCAGTTGTGAAACTAGCGACCGTACTTCCGAAGTAGGGCATCGACCTCGCGGGATTTCATGCCAACCCAGTTCTGGGCTGCCTGCTGAGCCCAAGTCGACTCACCATTCAAGGTCTTGCTAATTGCCTTCATTTGACCAACTAGGTTGATGTCTTTTGCTACCTTTTTGGTTTCCTTAAGAGCATCCAAGTATTGGTTTCGGCAAGGTTTGTAGACCAGGCATCGGGAAAACATGTAACCGCGACCCTTGGACTGTATTTGGAAATCGGTGTAAATCAGTGGGTAACCAATCGAGCGGGCGTCCATTGGAAAGTTGTATGCAAAGGTTTCATCAGCCCCGGTAGGCATCATCGTGAACACTCCGTAGGCATCCGAGCGTAGGTAGTAGTTGTTGATAATTGCTCCGGAATAGCTGTCCCATGCGGAAACGAAATTGTCCACCGCCCACATGCGAATCAGCGAATCTCGTTCGGTGTAGCGGCCCATAGCCTTCCACCAACTGGAGTCCTTTTTGATTTTCTGAACGTTAGCTAACGCTTGAAGGTCTTTCTTGTTTGGGGTCTTTTTCCAACCCTCTTTCACCTCGAACACGGCCGTATCGCAATCTTTGCCGCCCTTGGCTGCACCAGCCTTAGTCACATCCGTCCAGTGTTTGCAAGGTTCGTAGAGATGCTTAGTTCGGCTGTCGAAACGGTTTTCTAAAAAGACGTCGTCGTATGGTTCGATAATCGCAACGAGCCCCTTGTTGTAGGTGACCCCGCCGATAATCAACTTCACCTTGGCGTAGCCCACTCGAGGGGCGGGAACCCCCATTGCGTTGTAAAGCTTGTAAGCCGAGTATTCGTGAATCTTTGACTGGTCTTGAGTCATTGTATTTAGAGTCAGTGAACGCATAGTCCCTAAGAACCCCAACTTAAGGGGCCCTTCCAAATTGAACTTAACGCGCATGCTTGGTCGATTTGCAAAAATGCTCGGATTCTGGCGGAGTGTGCTGGTGCCCTTGAGGTTGAATCGAACCGGAATGTTAGAAACCTTGAATCCTCCACCCGAACCCTTATTGGTCATATTGAATCTGGCCGAGACCTCATCCTTGGGTGCCCTAAGAAGTTTTTGGGCGTTGGCGTTTGAAAGCTTTATCGTGATTTGGCTAATTGTTGTGCTACTGAAAAGATCATCCTGTTGCGGCATTGCAACGGCAGCAGTTGGAGTGAGAGAGAGCAGCACAAGTGAGGCAGCAGCGATCATTCCCCGAAGTCTCATGCATTCATCTTAACAAGCGAACCTGAGAGGAATTTCCGCTAGCCTTTCACCATGATCAACAATGCCGTTGCCAAAGCCCGTGCCTCTCAAGTCGAATGGGCGAAGACTCCTGTTTCAAAACGCTCCGCAATCTTCCGCAGGTTCTCAAAGCTGGTTCTGGCCAGGCAGGCAGAGATTCTGGACGTGATTCAGGAAGAAACCAAGAAGAATCGCCTAAGCGCATTCGAAGAACTCCTCGACACCGCTCAATTGACTCACTACTACGGACGTCACGCCAAGAAGATCCTGAAACCACATGCACGTCGTGGTGCGTTCCCGATCCTCACCAAAACGGTCGAGGTGCACCGCCCAATCGGTGTGGTTGGTGTGATCACCCCGTGGAATTACCCTTTCACCCTTCCAGCCACCGACATTGCACCGGCTCTGATTGCGGGTAATGCGGTAGTTCTTGTGCCAGACGAACTGACTCCGAAGATTGCCGAGCTAATGCTCTCGCTGATGCGCGAAGCCGGACTACCCGATGGTCTTGTGAACATCGTTCAAGGCGGTGGGCGAGTCCATGGCACCGACCTAATTAACTCCGCGGATTTCATTATGTTCACCGGATCAACCGCGGTTGGAAGAATCGTTGCTGCCCAGTGCGCCGAGCGGCTCATTCCTTTTTCAGGAGAACTCGGCGGTAAGAACCCAATGCTGGTGCTCTCCGATGCGAACATCGACAAGGCGGCCGAAGGCGCCGTTCGTTCTTGCTTCTCAAATAGCGGGCAACTGTGTGTGAGCATCGAGCGGATCTATGTTGTCGAAAAGCACTACGACGAATTCTTGAAAAAGTTTGTTGCGGCCACCGAGAAAATGAACCTCGGCGATGGAAAAGACTGGGACATCAGCATGGGTCCGCTAATCAGCGAGAAGCAATTCGTCCGAGTTCGCGACCAGGTTATCGATGCTGTTTCAAAGGGAGCCAAACTTGCCTCCGGAGGTCGGGTGCGACCAGACATCGCGCCAACCTTTTTCGAACCAACCATTCTGACCAACGTTTCGGACGACATGGAACTAGGTCGGGGTGAAACCTTTGGGCCGGTCGTCGCCGTTTATAAGGTAGCCAACGACGACGAAGCAATTGCAAAGGGTAACGACACCGAATACGGTTTGAACTCAAGTGTTTGGGGTGGCGCCGCGGCAAAGCGTGCCGCCCTTCAAATGGAATCGGGAACTGTAACCGTGAATGAAGGCTTCAGCGCCAGCTTCGCCTCCCACGACGCACCAATGGGCGGAATGAAGTCCTCAGGAATTGGTCGTCGCCATGGTCGTCAGGGGCTTCTCAAGTACACCCAGCCGCAAACAATCGCGGTCCAACGTCTTATCGGCATCGCCCCGATTGGAAAACAAAGTAACGAAGCCTTCGCCAAATTAGTCACCCGCCTACTAGGAATCTGGAACAAAATATCATGACCTTCAAAGTTGCACTTAAGGGAAGCCGGGTCCTAATCACCGGAGGTGGCTCTGGTTTGGGCCGTCAAATGGGGATGCAGGCAGCAGCTAAAGGCGCGCACATCGTAATTTGGGACATCAACCTTCCTGCCGCAAAAGCTGTGGCAGCCGAGATTGCAGCTGCGGGAGGAAAGGCCGAGGCTCACCAGATTGATGTCACCGATAGAGAAGCGGTAAACAAGTTGGCTCTCAAGGTCGGCCCAGTGGATGTTCTGGTAAATAACGCAGGTGTGGTTTCAGGGGACTGGTTTCTAGATCTCGACCCAACCTCGATTGAACGCACCTACAAAGTCAATGTCTTGTCGTTGTATTGGATGACCCAGGCGTTCTTGCCTGCCATGATCCAAAACGGAAGAGGTTGTGTAGTAACCATCTCTAGCGCTTCGGGCTTAATTGGCGTGGCAAAGCTTTCAGATTACGCCGCCAGCAAGTTTGCGGCATTCGGGCTTATGGAGTCATTGCGTTCAGAACTTCGAATGAAGGGCAGCTCTGTAAATACGCTTACGGTTTGCCCGCT
>JBFYOM010000095.1:0-3772 GCA_041303805.1 Micrococcales bacterium | reverse complement strand
AAGCGCTGACCAGACCGGATGATACGCTCCATTTCCTTTTCAAGCTTCTTCAAATCTTCTGAAGTAAATGGAACTTCAACATCGAAGTCGTAGTAAAAGCCATCCTTAATCGGAGGCCCAATGCCCAGCTTTGCCTCTGGATTTAAATTTTGAACTGCTTGCGCCAGTACGTGGGCGGCTGAGTGGCGAAGGATGTTCAATCCATCTGGAGAAGAGATCTCCACGGATTCAACCACATCGCCTGCTGCAACGACGTGAGCCAAGTCTTTCAACTCACCATTCACTCTCATGGCAACAACGGTCTTTGAGTTATAAAGTGTGAAGCCTGTTACAACGCCAACCATTTCGGTGGAAACGCCATCAACAGTTATCTTCGAATCACTCATTTCACCATTCTAACTAGCCATCATTTAGGTATGCCTTACCGAGGAAACGCGAATCTTTGAGGTTAAGTAGACGCATGGCCAAAAAAACAAAATCCGCGTTCCAAGTGGAAGGCGAAATACTTGGCGCTGAAGAGTTCCAGAAATCCGTAATGACCCAGAAACTTAACTGGCTCAGGGCCGGAGTTCTCGGTGCAAATGATGGAATTGTGTCAACAGCGGGATTGATCTTCGGAGTTGCTGGAGCGGGCGCCGATCAAAACGCCATCTTTGTTGCCGGAGTTGCAGCACTCGTCGCGGGATCAATCTCAATGGCAGGTGGCGAATACACCTCAGTAAGTGCCCAGAAGGACTCAGAATTGGCCGCCATAGCCAAAGAGCGACAAGAACTCAAGGACAGTCCGGAAGCCGAATTACGCGAACTTGCCTGGTTCTACGAGCAAAAAGGCATGGGCCCAGACCTTGCTAAAGCGGTTGCTGAAGAATTGACACAACAAAATGCCCTCAAAGCACACGCCGAGATTGAACTCGGAATCTCCCAAGACCAGCACGTGAGCCCAACAGCTGCTGCAGTTTCATCTTTTATCTCGTTTGCCGGAGGTTCCCTGTTGCCACTGCTAACCGCCACCGCAACTCCGTGGGAATCCCTGCGAATCCCATTCACCATTGTGGCCGTGATCCTTAGCCTCGCACTCACTGGTTTCGTGGCCGCCAAAATCGGTGGAGCCAAGTCAGGCCGGGCAATTCTTCGAAACGTGTCCGTTTCCCTCCTGACCATGGGCGTAACCTATGGGATTGGAATGTTAGTCGGCGGCAATCTGCCACATTAGTTCGCAACAACTAAACTGAAACCCGTGACCAAAGAAAATAATTACGACGTCGTATTAATTGGCGGTGGCATAATGAGTGCCACGCTTGGCACTTTGCTAAAACTATTGAACCCAAAGTTTCGAATCGCCCTATACGAAAGACTAGAGGACGTAGCCCTCGAAAGTTCTAACCCTTGGAATAACGCCGGAACCGGTCACGCAGCGCTCTGCGAGCTGAACTACATGCCCGATAGCAAGGACGGCTCTCTCCCAGATCCGGCCAAGGCGATTGCGATCAACGAACAGTTCCAACTCTCCCGTCAATTCTGGGCTTACCTGGTCGAAGCCGGAATACTTGGCGATCCAGACACTTTCATTCACTCATCTCCACACATGACTTTCGTTACCGGAGAAAAGGATGTCGACTACTTACAGCGACGATTCGAGTCACTCAAGAACCAGCCCCTATTTGATGGCATCGAGTTCAGCACCGATCACAAACAGATCGAAAAGTGGACTCCACTAATCACCGAAGGCCGAGACTCAAACCAGCTAATCGCCGCGACCAGAATTGAGTCTGGAACAGATGTTGACTTCGGCGCAATCACAAACCAGTTGATCGACCACCTCAGAAAAAATAACGTCGAGGTTCACACCGCAACCGAGGTCAAAGGTCTAAGTAGGACAAACGAGGGTTGGCGGGTGAAACACACTGCCGGATCTGTGACAGCAAAGTTCGTTTTCGTTGGTGCTGGAGGTTGGGCACTAAAGATGCTGCAGAAATCAGGCATCAAAGAAGCTAAAGGCTACGGAACCTTCCCAGTTTCAGGAGCGTTCCTGAGAACAACGAACAAAAGCGTCGTAAGCCAACACCAGGCCAAGGTTTACAGCCAAGCTGCCGTTGGCGCTCCCCCGATGTCGGTTCCACACCTTGACACCCGAGTCGTAAATGGCGAAACCAGCCTGCTCTTTGGTCCCTACGCAGGACTCAACTTCAAGTTCCTAAAGTTCGGCTCAATCTTTGACCTCCCACTATCAATAAGACTCGGAAACATAATTCCCTACCTGTCGGTAGCGATAAGCAACCTGGGACTCATCAAGTATCTGATCACCGAAGTAACAAAGAGTAAAAAGAAAAAATTCCAATCGCTTCAAGACTTCGTTCCAAGCGCAAAACCAGAAGACTGGGAGCTAATTGTTGCCGGTCAACGCGCCCAAGTAATCAAAAAGGACGCCAAGAAGGGCGGAATCCTGCAGTTTGGCACTGAAGTCGTTGCATCCACGGATGGTTCAATTGCTGGTCTACTGGGCGCTTCGCCCGGAGCATCCACAGGCGTCTACATCATGCTTGAAGTCATGAAGAAGGCTTACCCAAAAGAATTCAAAACTTGGGAAACCTCATTGAAGAAGATGATTCCTTCCTATGGCACCGAACTCAATAAAGATTCAAAAACCGCCGGGACCAATCTCGCTCAAACAGCCAAGATCCTAAAACTCAAGGCTTAATTCATAAGAATAACCCCCGACAACGTCGGGGGTTATTCTTTGGTGGTCGTAACTGGGATCGAACCAGTGACCCCTTCCATGTCAAGGAAGTGCGCTACCGCTGCGCCATACGACCGGGTCTTGTTGCTCGAGGTGGAGACGGGATTTGAACCCGTGGTTTTACAGCTTTGCAGGCTGCTGCTTTGGGCCGCTCAGCCACTCCACCGAATTACAGCAGCTGCTGTGAGCGGATGACGAGATTCGAACTCGCGACCCCAACCTTGGCAAGGTTGTGCTCTACCAACTGAGCCACATCCGCATGTTACGTAGCTACGCAACTCCAAAATGCTAACCCATTAGACCCTGATTTGCAAACACCGAGGATGTGCAGGAGGGCACATTCCGCTCTCACAGAGCGTGCCCTTCTACTTGCATCTAGCCGCGATCGCGAGCGAAAGCGTAGGCGTCTTCTCCGTGAACCACATTGTCGATTCCGGCGATTTCGTCTTCCGCTTTGACGCGGAATCCAATGGTTTTCTCGATTGCGTAGCCGATGAGGAGAGAGAGGACGAAGCTGTAGACCAGTACCGAAATGGCTCCCACCGCCTGGGCAATTAGTTGATCCCAACCGTATCCGAAAGCTGCTCCGACACCGGTTCCAAAGAAGCCGATGAAAAGGGTGCCGACGAGACCGCCAACAAGGTGGATACCAACAACATCGAGTGAGTCGTCGAATCCGAACTTGAACTTTAGATCAATTGCGAGAGCCGAGAGAACCCCGGCGATGACGCCGAGGACTATCGCCCAGAGTGGAGTGAGGCTGGCGCAAGCGGGTGTGATTGCAACCAAACCAGACACTGCTCCTGAAGCTGCACCAATCGATGTGGCTTTGCCGTGTCTTAGTTTCTCGACGATTATCCAGCCGAGCATTGCAGCGGAGGGGGCGGCGAGGGTGTTTATAAAAGCCAGTGCCGCTACTCCGTCAGCAGCGACTTGAGAACCGGCATTGAATCCGAACCAGCCGAACCAAAGTAAAGCGGTGCCCAGCAGGGTTAGTGGGACGTTGTGGGGTTGCATGATTCCCTTGCTGAAGCC
>JBFYOM010000094.1:0-3785 GCA_041303805.1 Micrococcales bacterium | reverse complement strand
CTCTGGTACTTATCGCGTACCTGATCCTGTTCCTACCGAATGCTGTGGCGGCCATGAAGACCCCTGTAGCTCAGGTGCCAAAATCAATGGACGAGGTTGCTGCGAGCCTAGGAAGCAACCGATTCGACAATCTACGCCGCGTTCTAATTCCTATCGCAGGGCCCGGAATCCTAACTGGCGCAGCCCTGGTTTCCCTATCAATACTCAAAGAGTTACCGGCCACATTGATGCTTCGTGAAACCGGCATTGAAACACTTGCCACCAGACTTTGGAACGAAACTTCGGTTTCCGCCTTTAGTGCGGCAGCTCCCTATGCACTAATTTTGGTATTGGTTGCCGGCATCCCCGCTTGGCTACTAAACCGTCAAGTGCGCATGTCAATCGGCACCGGGCTGAGCAAAGACCAAAGACTGGAGCGTGAGTAATGGCCAATGTTCTCACCCTCCGCTCCGTCAGCAAAAAGTTCGGAAACCACGCAGTTCTCAGCAACTTGAACCTTGAAGTTGCAGAACGCGAGTTCATCGCCATCCTTGGCAGCAGTGGCTCTGGTAAGACCACGCTTTTGAGATTGATTTCCGGCTTCGACAGTCCAGACTCTGGCGAGATCTTGCTCGGAGAGAAAACAGTCGCATCCCCGTCAACATTTGTTGCCCCTGAACAGCGAAAAGTCGGTTTCGTCCCTCAGGATGCCGCCCTTTTCCCTCACCTAAACGTTGCCCAGAACATCGAATTCGGGCTACGTGAGCTAAGTAAACAAGAACGGGCGGCTCGAACAACAGAACTACTGCGGTTGGTTGATCTCAGTGGCCTAGAAAGCCGTATGCCCCACGAACTTTCTGGTGGCCAACGCCATCGAGTCGCTTTGGCGAGAGCGCTTGCCCCTAAACCAGACCTAATCCTGCTTGACGAGCCATTCTCAGCGCTAGACGAAGAGCTTCGCGTTCGCCTGAGAGAAGACGTTCGGAAAGTGCTTCGTGCCACCGGCACAACCGCCATCCTGGTTACCCACTCGCAAGAAGAAGCTCTTTCAATGGCTGATCGAGTGGCCGTTTTGCGCGACGGAGAATTCGCTCAAATCGGCAAACCAAGCGAAATCTACCAATCACCAACTGACATCGCGATGGCCACATTTCTCGGTGACTCGGTAGTAATCGAAGGCGTGGTTGAAGGTGGAAAAATCACCACCGCGGTTGGCTCCCTCACAGCACTCAACACTGTTGTTGATGGTACGAAAGGCCTTGTGGCTATTCGCCCAGAAAACTTCTACCTGCAACCAGACCTAAAGGGAAAAGGCGAAGTGATTAGCCGTCAGTATTTCGGCCACGACGCCCTCGTAGAAGTTCAGCTTCCCAACGTGGTGATTCGCGCCCGCTCAAACGGCCCGTTTGCTCCAGAAATTGGAATGCGCGTAACCGTCTGGGTTCGTGGCGCTGTCAACTTCTACGCCTGAGTTTCAGGCTTAGCCTTGCGCTTTGATCTAAGAGTGCCGAACAAAAGGGTTAGTGCCCCAAACGCAAACAAGCCGCCTGCAGTCCATAAACGCTGCGACGCCGTTTCTTCACAGGTTGGAAATCCTTCAGGAGGAACCACCGTGCAAGCTGTTGGCTCAACGTAACCAATCAGCGACGCAATGCTCAAAGCGATTGCGATTGTTGCCACCATTGCCAAAGTGTTGTTCTTCATTGTTCCTCCAAAAAACAAGAACCATCTTCAACAACCAGTAATTCCCTGCCGCTAAAGCAAGGCAAGAGAAATAAGTAAAAGTGCAGCAACTGCAGTAATTGTTGAAAGTACAAAACCAATGCCAAGCGACGGCATCGGAAGTTTCAGTCGCATGGCCCGCTCAGTTTTTTTCCAGCGAGAAAACGAGTAGATTGCCAGAAATGCACCGCTAAGAATCATAAAAATGGAACCTAGGGTTCTCAGAAGTGGATTAGTGCCTACCTGCAGCTCCTCTATTGCCACGCCTGAAGCAATAATGGCCAGAGAAGTCTGGATCCAGGCTAGATAGGTTCTTTCATTTGCCATAGTGAAACGAGGGTCCGGCTCGCTACCGACTTCGTATACGCTCTTTGGAAACCTGCTTGCATCTTTTGGCATACCTGAACTCTAGTCAAATAATTAGACCTAATAAAGTGAAAAGCCCGGTTCTCGTGAGAAGAAACCGGGTTTTCGTGCGCTTGGAGGGACTCGAACCCCCAACCTTCTGATCCGTAGTCAGATGCTCTATCCGTTGAGCTACAAACGCTTGGGCGTTGCCTGAAGCAACTGGATTAGTTTAGCCGATTGAATAGTTGTGCGCTAGTGGCAGTTAGGCTCGGGGTATGGCTATTGAGAAACCCGAGTACCGAGTTCTCACCTCTACCAATGGGATCGAAGTGCGCGATTACGACGAATATTGGGTAGCCGAGTGCCGTGTTGAGAATGTTGCAGAACTTTCGGAAGCCTCCAGCCGAGCATTCGGTAGATTGTTCAACTACATCTCTGGACAGAACTCTGCTGGTCAAAAGATCGCTATGACGTCGCCCGTGCAACAGGTGCCGGTGGATGATGGATGGCTGGTTTCGTTCGTGGTTCCAAAGGATGTTTCTCTGGGTTCGATACCGGTGCCATCGAATTCATCCATCGAGATTCGAAAAGTTCCTGAAGGGAAGTTTGCGGCTCTTGGTTACTCGGGAGCCTGGAACGACAAAAAGTTTTCGGCCAAAAGCGCTGAGCTAATGAAGGCGTTAACAGAACTTGGCTTAGTTGCCGAAGGACCTGTCAGTAGCGCTGTTTATAACCCGCCGTTCTTGCCGCCATTCTTAAGGCGCAATGAGGTCCTGGTTCGCCTAAAGGCCTAACAGGCTTCTTAACTGAGCCTGATCTTCAACTAAGTGGTCAGCTTGAGCCCATTCGGCCTCGTTGCCGAAACCCCATTTGACTAAACAAACCTCAACGCCGTGTTCTCTGGCACCTTCGATGTCGTGGATTCGGTCGCCAATCAAAATGACTCGGCTTAGGTCGGCGCCTTGTTTCTTCAGTTCATCAAATGCATAAGACATAACGTCAGCTTTGGCGCTTCTAGTTCGGTCGTTGGTCGCGGTGCCGACCACATCGAAGTATTTGAGAAAGTCGAAGTGCTCTCCAACGATTCTGGTTCCCGACTCGCCCTTAGAGGTGGCCATGGAATTCGTAATTCCAGCCTCCTGACATTTGCGAATGACATCAACCACTCCTGGATAGAGAGTGCAATTCAGCGCACCGCCTTTATTCAGGTAGTGGTCGCGGTAGGTCGTCAAACACTGTTCGGTTAGTTCGGGGCTGAAGCCCAACTTCTCACTGAAAGTTACCGAGAGCGGTGGGCCCATGAAGGATCGGAGTTGTTCGTCGTCGACATCTGGAAGTCCGAGAATCTCGAAAGTCTTGTGGAACGACTCGAATACTCCCGGCGCGGAATCGATGATCGTGCCATCTAAATCCCAGAGCACAGTGGTGTAGTTGGTCATTTCGTCCTATGTTTGGTTTCGATCGCTTGACCCCAGTAGGTGGCGCCAATAATCATTAGGGCTCCCAGCGCGCCGAGTGGTCCAATAAGTTCCCCGCCTAAACTGACTGCGATGAAGGTTGCCCAAACCGGTTCAGTTCCGAGCAGCAGGCTGGCCCTTGATGCCGATGTGTGCTTGACCGCCCAGTTCATTCCGATGAATGCGAACGACGTACAGAGCAACGAGAGGAACAGCATTAGCATCCAGTCTCTGGTGTCATAGTTGAGCGCGGTGTTGATTGCATCCGCGGGGTTCCAC
>JBFYOM010000093.1:0-3869 GCA_041303805.1 Micrococcales bacterium | reverse complement strand
GAGCTGATGCGAAAATGTTCGTCACAGATTTAGGCTAAGGCCTATTCAGGGAAGTGACAGGCAACCTCTGCCTTGCCGACCTTTTGTAAGGTTGGTTCGACTGAGAAACATTTGCTCTGAGCTTTCCAGCATCGGGTGCTGAAAACACAACCGGTTGGCGGGTTCATCGGCGAGGGCAGTTCGCCAGCCAGGACGATTTGCTCGCGCTTACGTTCCAACACTGGGTCAGGAATTGGCACAGCCGATAGCAAAGCCTTGGTGTAAGGGTGGTGTGGAGTTGCGTAGATCGAATCTGTCGGCGCAATCTCCATCATCTTGCCAAGGTACATAACTCCAACGCGGTCTGAAATGTGCTGGACAACTGAAAGGTCGTGGGCGATGAACAGATAAGACATGCCTAGGTCATCACGGATGTCGGTTAGCAGGTTGACAACCTGAGCCTGGATCGAAACGTCCAAAGCAGAGACTGGCTCGTCACACACGATGAACTTCGGCTTCAAGGCGAGTGCACGAGCGATTCCAATACGCTGGCGCTGGCCACCGGAGAACTCGTGTGGGTATCGATCAAAGTGCTCAGCGTTTAGACCAACTCGCTCCAAGAGG
Source organism: Micrococcales bacterium (assembly GCA_041303805.1). GTDB lineage: Bacteria > Actinomycetota > Actinomycetes > Actinomycetales > Microbacteriaceae > Rhodoluna. The sequence continues at coordinate 3,266 of JBFYOM010000093.1, read as the reverse complement.
TCTTGAACTGCTCGCTTTACACCCTGTTCCGGCTTGATTTTATGGACTTCAAAGGAGGCGCCAATAATGGCACCGACCGACTGACGTGGGTTCAGAGAAGACTGCGGGTCTTGGAAAATCATCTGCATCTTGGTGCGCAGCGGCTTCATCTTCGAGTTTGAGTAACCCGAGATTTCTTCACCCTCGAACTTGATAGATCCAGCGGTTGGGTCGTAAAGCTTGAGAATGGTGCGCCCAGCAGTTGACTTACCACAACCTGATTCACCGACTAATCCGAGGGTTTCACCTTCACGCAACGAGAAGCTGAGCCCGTTAACGGCTTTGTTGACACCCTTGTTTGGGGAAAAGATTCCTCCACCTGAAACAGGGAAAAACTTCTGAAGGTCAGTTACTTCGAGTAGCGGCTCGGTCACTTTTTCTTACCTGAACTTTCATATAAGTGGCAGCGCACCAAATGTCCGGTCTTTACTTCTAACAACTCTGGCGAGGTATCGCATTTGCCATTCGGAAGCTCCGACTTTCGCTCACAACGCGCTGCGAAGGCGCAACCATCGCCAAGTTTAATAAGTGAAGGTGGCTGGCCCGGAATAGCTCGAAGGCGCTTTCCGTGAGCCTGGTCCATGCGTGGAATTGAATCTAGAAGACCAACGGTGTAGGGCATCTTTGGATTCGCGAACAGCTCGTTCACGTTAGCACTTTCAACCAAACGGCCACCGTACATAACGTTCACGCGGTCTGCCGCTCCAGCGACGACACCTAAGTCGTGGGTGATTAGGATTACTGCCATTGAAAACTGAGCTTGAAGATCGCGAAGCAACTTCAAAATCTGCGCTTGTACGGTCACGTCTAGAGCAGTAGTAGGCTCGTCGGCAATTAGCACCTTTGGGTTGTTCATAAGCGCCATAGCAATCATCACGCGCTGGCGCATACCGCCGGAGAACTGGTGAGGATACGCCTTGATTCGGTCCTCAGGATTGGCCACGCCAACCAGAGTTAATAGCTCGATCGCTCGGTCGCGACTCTGTTCCTTGGGCACATCGTTGTGAATCTGATGTGCCTCGATGAGTTGGTCACCAACGCTGTAGTACGGGTGGAGAGCCGACATTGGGTCTTGGAAAATCATTGCCACGTCTTTGCCGCGAATCTTGCGCAATTCGTCGTTTGGCATGCCGATGAGGTCTACTAAACCGTTGTCCGTTTCAAGCAGCACTGAACCGGTGATGGTCGTTCTACTGCTTGGCAGAAGCCCCATATAGGCAAGGTTGGTAACAGATTTACCTGAACCGGACTCCCCTACAATCGCTAGGGTTTCTCCGGCATTTAGCTCAAATGAGACTCCGGCAACAGCCTTAACCAGGCCGTCCGGGGTTGCAAACTGTACGCGAAGGTCCTTGACAGACAGAAGAGGCATTAGACCCTCACTCTCGGGTCGATGAATGCGTACACGATGTCCAAGATGGCGTTCATCACTACAACGATAGTTGCAGCCAAAATAGTGGTCGCAACGATGATGGGTAGGTCTATGTCAACCACGGCACCGAGCGACAACCGACCCATTCCAGGAAGATTGAAAATAGCTTCGGTCAGAATCGCCCCTCCAAGTAGGCCTGCAAAGTCGAGACCCGCCATGGTGACAATCGGTGCAAGAGCTGCACGCATGGTGTGCTTTCCAAGCACAGCGCCTTCCTTTAGACCCTTGGCACGTGCGGTGCGAATGTAGTCTTCAGTGGAGATTTCAAGAATTTGACTGCGAACGAACCGAGTGTAAATGGCCGAGTAGGCAAAAGCTAGGGTTACCCATGGCAGGAACATACTGAGGAACCAACCGATGATGTCCACATCAGGTGCCGTGTAGCCGCCGGCTGGGAATGGCGACCAAGGAGCCTTGATTACAAGGAAAACAATAAGAATTAGACCGGTTAGGAAAGTTGGAAGTGAGGTTCCAACTAGAACGAATGCGGTTGAAAGGGTGTCCCAAATCTTGCCGCGGAACTTGGCCGCTACAACACCTAAACCCACGCCAACAATCAACCAGAGAATTAGAGATCCCACAGCTAGAGAAACGGTTACTGGAAGTGCGTTAGCGACTAGGTCGGTAACGCAAGAGTTCTGCTGAAACGAGTAACCAAATGAAGGTGCAGCACAGAAAATTTCTGCCTGGCCTTCGCCATATGTGCGGCCAGCAAAAAGACCCACCAAAAAGACCCAGTATTGCTCGTAAAACGGTTTGTCGTATCCGAGACGACTACGGTTCGCTTCGATTAGCTCAGGGTTATTACAGTTTTTGCCACAGGTCAACATCGCTGGGTCATATGGCAAAAGAGAAAAAATTACGTAGACAGTGAAACTAACCGCAAGAAGGATTAGCAACATCACGCTAAGACGTCGGGTGATGTAGGCCAACAGACCGTTCATGATTTCCTTTCTTGAGGTCTTTGAGCGATTGGTCGCGGTGTTGGGTTTGCCCCCAACACCGCGATTCAATCAGTTGGTTATTACTTCTTTAGGTAAAGGTCACCGAACGACAATGCGCCCTGTGGGTCCCAGAAGTAAGCTCCACCAATTCCCGAGCCCCAGATAACCTGAGTCTTCGAGAAGGTGCCCGGAATGGTCCACATGCGGTCCATTGCGAACTTGTTTAGTGCAGCCCATTCCTTACCCTGCTTTACACGGTCTGGCTCAGCAAGGTTCTTGTCTGAACGTGCCTTGAAAGCAGCGTACTCTGGGTCAACCCAGTTCTGAGAAAGTGGGAAACCCGCACCTTCGGTGAACAGTTCAGGGATAACGGTCGAAGCGTTAGCCCAGTCTGGACCCCAACCAGCAGCCGAAAGGTCGCCCTGCTTGCTTGGGTCTAGAACTACCGAGTAGTACTGACCAGGTTCGATGAAGTTGAACTTGATAACGATGCCAGCCTTAGCTAGTGATTCGATCCAAATTGCAGAACCCTTTTTGTTGGTTTCTGAATCAGCGATGTCGTAAACGATACCGCGCTTAGGGTCGGTTGCACGAGCGTAGATGTCTGGACATTCGGTCTTGGCCTGCTCCATAAGAGCGGTAGCCTTCTCGACGTTACCTTCTGGCTTCCAGTCCTTGTCGTCTGCAGCGTAACCAGTCTTAGCGTAGTCAAGACCCATTAGAGGCTTGATAACACCATCGGCAGGGTCACCGTTGAACGCAGCACCACCGGCTAGGGTGATTAGACCCTGGAAGTCCTTTGCGTAGTAGATGGCCTGACGAACAGGTAGACAGTTTAGCTTCGAGACGTT
>JBFYOM010000092.1:0-3913 GCA_041303805.1 Micrococcales bacterium | reverse complement strand
TGGCTGCAAGAGCCACTCCCTGTGCGTGATTGCCAGCCGATGCCGCAACCACACCCTTTTTGCGTTCGGCTGCCGTGAGTTTGCTCATGCGGTGGTAAGCACCGCGAAGTTTGTATGCGCCGGTCCGCTGAAGGTTCTCAGCCTTTAGGAAAACCTCAACACCCAACATCTCAGAAAGCGCGTTACTGTAAAGAATCGGCGTTACATGCGCCACCTGGCGCACAATAATCTCAGCGTGCTCGAAAGCTTCGAGTGACGGCGTTGAGACTTTTGCTTGCTTGGCCATTGGTTCCTCACGGTTAGTTCTGTTTTAGAGTTTAGTTTGTGAAGCCCCAACTGAGCCTGTCGAATACCGAGGCAAGAGCCGTAGCACTTGACTCACTTGGATTCATCGATTCAAAACCGACCAGCGTTCTTGAAGTTGTGAACCGAACCAACTTACTTCAGGTTGATTCCGTAAACGTATTTGAGCGAGCTCACTACCTTCCACTTTTTTCTCGACTAGGACGATACGACAAATCCGAGCTCGACCAACTAACCGGAGGATTCAACCCGAAGTTGATTGAATACTGGGCTCACGAAGCCTCAATCATAAAAACGGACGAGCTTCCACTGTTTCACTGGCGAATGAGCGACAACCGCTATAACAACTGGAATGAGACTCTCGGGAGGTGGATTGTTGCCGAACTCAAGGCACGTGGTCCGCTTACCACCAGCGACTTCGAACATCCCGACCACAGCCGCAAGGGAGCCTGGTGGGGTTGGAGCGATGTTAAGCAGACTCTGGAAAGAATGTTTTACTGCGGAGCACTGGTTTCCGGTGGTCGCACCAAGTTCAAGCGGATCTATGCTCTTCCCGAGCAGGTTCTCCCTTCCAAACTGCTTGAGAACGCTCCAACCGCATCCGAAGCGCAAAAGGGGCTTCTGGTGAAGGCTGCAGTCTCGCTCGGGGTTGGAACCAAAAAGGATCTGGCGGATTACTTCAGGCTGAAGGTAGTCGATATAAAACCACACTTTGATGAGTTGGTGGAAGAAGGTCGGCTAACCCCCGTCACCGTGGACGGCTGGAATGAAATCGCTTACGTCTCTCCTGAGACCAATTTGCACCCTAAAACCCACAAAGGAACAACAGTTCTAAGCCCGTTTGACCCAGTCTGTTGGAATCGCGAGAGAACGAGTCGGCTTTTTGGTTTCGACTACAAGATTGAGATTTATGTTCCAGCGGAGAAACGCAAGTTTGGCTATTACTCGTTGCCCGTTCTCCATGACGGTGAATTAATAGCCAGGTTAGACCTCAAGAGCAACCGCCAACTAAACACTCTCCAGGTTCAGTCCAGTTGGGCTGAGGAATCGCAGATTGAATGTTTTCCAGCCATGGCATTATCGGCTCACCTGAACGCTATTGCCAAATGGCAAGGGCTTAGCAAGATAGAGATTGCCAAAACTGGCAACGTTGCTTTAGAACTTGTGACCGATCTGAAGTAGACGTTCGATACGCTTTGGAATCGGTGGGTGCGTCGAGAAAATCCGCTCAACGAATCCAGGCTTGACCGGATCAGAGATGTACATGTGGGCCATTGCCGAGCTCTTGCGACGCATCGGACGACCGTACTCTCCCAGTTTCTGAAGAGCCGAAGCCAAACCATCTGGGAAACGGGTGATCTCGGCTCCGGTGGCATCCGCAAGATACTCACGCTGTCTTGAAACCGCTGCATTGATGATTGGGCCAATGAGGAAGGCGATGATGCTCCCAACCACACCAACCAGAAGCAGCGCCACACCCAGACCGTTGTCGCGATCGTTCTTACCCACATTCGACCAAAACGCCATACGCATTGCGAAGTCCGCCAAGATGCCAATCGCCGAGACTAAACCGAAGACGATGGTCGAAACGAGAATGTCGTAGTTCTTCACGTGGGCCATCTCGTGAGCCATGACGCCCTCAAGTTCCTTGTCATCCATGATGGCTAGCAATCCACTGGTTGCGGCAACAACCGCGTGCTGAGGGTTGCGGCCAGTTGCAAAAGCGTTAGGAGCTTCATCAGGAATGATGTAGACCTTTGGCATCGGCATACCCTGCGAAATTGAAATGTTTTCCACAATTCGCCAAAGCCTTGGGTTGTCGGCCTTTTGGATTGGCACAGCACCAGACATAGCCACCGCGATGGAGGTTGAAGCGTAGTACTGGAACACGGTGTATCCCACGACAAACAGAATGATTGGAATCACGCTTGAGCCGTTGCCGGAGTAAACACCCCACGCGTAGGCCAAGCCCCCCAAGAGCGCAACAAACCCAAGAATTATGAAAATGGTGTTGCGCTTGTTGGCAGCTATTGCCCGATACATCTAGGCCCCTTTATTAGAACTTGACCTGCGGTGGCTCAGCGATTGCGGCAGCGTCCGCTACCTCAAAGAACTCGCGAGTTGTGAAGCCAAGACCCGAAACAAACAGGTTCTGTGGGAACTGCTTGATTTTGATGTTTAGTTCGCGAACGCCACCGTTGTAGAAACGGCGAGAAGCCATGATCTTGTCTTCAGTGTCGGTTAGCTCCTGCTGCAAAGAAAGGAAGTTCTGGTTGGCCTGAAGCTGAGGGTAAGCCTCGGCTACGGCGAACAAGCTCTTCAGGGTGCTCTGCAAGTCTCCCTCGGCCTGAGCCAAAGCTGCAGGGTGGGCTAGCGCATCCGGGGTAACCGTTGCTGCGCGAGCCTTGGTTACATTCTCGAAAACTTCACGTTCGTGAGTGGCATAGGCTTTTACGGTTTCAATTAGGTTTGGGATCAGGTCAGCGCGACGCTTGAGCTGAATCGTGATGTCGCTCCAGGCTTCCTCAACGCGAGTGTTCAGCGTGACGAGGCCGTTATAGGTTGCCCATAGGAAAATACCTACGACGGCAGCCAAAGCAACAACAATCAGAATGATTTCCATGTTTCTCCTTTTGGCACCTGTGTGCCTTATCTAAATGCTAATCAGATGTTGAGACAAGTTGTTCCCCAGAGCCAACGCTCACAGCGAACTTGCAGACTACTCTTGCACGTGCCCAACGAGAAGAACCGCTAGTTCACGGTTCCAATCGTCGTCGCATTCAACCCATGGTTCTGTCGCAGAAATCTCCACACCACTGACATAACCGGTCAATTTACACAGAGGTCCGGTCTCAGCCGACGCATCCTCTAGTCGAAAGAAACTCGCTCCAGTTATCTGAGCATCAAACTCTTCGAACCCCTCCGACTTCAAAGCCGTCGCAGTTGCCTCCCAAGTTTCGTCATCGTTTTCCTTGAAGCTAAACCAAACACCCACATCGCTGTTTGGGGTTCCAATTGCGCAATCGCGAATTCCCGAAACGCCGTCTTCGGTTTGATCAAAGGCTTCCCATCCATCGGCTTGGCTAAGTAGGCCAGAAACATTGCAATCGGCAGGAACCTCATAAACAACCGCAGGCGTCTCGGTCGGTTCCGGAGATTCGGTTGGTTTAGTCGCGACCGGCGCGCAACCGGCTAGCAGCAGTGACCCCAGTATTAGTATTGCTATTTTCTTCATGTGTCCCTTGTGGGACTCGAACCCACACTGTGACGATTTTAAGTCGTCTGCCTCTGCCATTGGGCTAAAGGGACCAGCCCCTACTTCTTTGCGGGCTTGGAAGCGTAAGTTTCAAACTGCCCACGAGGAGACTTGAGAGCAGAGATGCCCACAATGTCGCGACGAAGGAAGAAGTTCCAAATCCATCCGGCGAAGACGCGAATCTTCCGCTCCCACATTGGAATTGCCAGACCATGGTAACCGCGGTGCATAAACCAGGCGATTAGGCCCTTAATTGCAAGACCCTTCCACTGGTAAACACCAACACCGATACCTAAACCAGCAACGGCTCCAAGTGGTTTGTGGAAATACTCTTGAATACCCTCGCCGCGGAGG
>JBFYOM010000091.1:0-3929 GCA_041303805.1 Micrococcales bacterium | reverse complement strand
CCTCGGTTGCTTACCAGGGAGCCGGTCGCAAACTCGCAGCAGACGAGGTTCGAAACATTTCCGTTTGGGCGGTTGATGGACTGCTCCCAGACCTAACAGTTTTGCTTGATCTCGAGGCAGGGCTTGCTGCTCGCCGCAGAGAAAACACTGGGCAGGAGCCTGATCGTCTAGAACTGGAAAAGCAGGATTTTTTCGAAGCGGTGCGTTCCGAATACTTGAAACTTGCAAGTGCCGAACCGAACCGCTTCCTAGTGATTAGCGCAGCTGGAACTCCGGAGGAGATTTTCGCTCAGGTTCAAGCCAAGCTGGACGAATTACTGTCTGATGCCTAAGGATTTTTGGCACGAACTTGCTGGGCAGCCAGAGGCTGTGGGCCTCATGAAGCGAGCCGTCGAGGATCGCGAAGACGGCGTTTTTCACTCCTGGCTCGTTACCGGTCCGCCGGGTTCTGGCCGATCGGTGTTAGCGGAAACTTTTGCCGCCGCCCTCCAGTGTTCGGAGAAAGGTTGTGGCACCTGTCAATCTTGCATCCTCGCCAAGGCGGGGACGCACCCAGACATCACCATACTTTCTACCGAAAAGGTTCAGATTGCCATCGCGGAGGTGCGAGACCTTGTTGCATCTTCTTCATTTGGGGCATCCACTGGGCGATACCGAATCATGATCATTGAGGACGCCGATCGAATGGCCCCGGTGGCGGCGAACGTCCTCCTAAAAGCTCTTGAAGAGCCACCGGCAAACACCATCTGGATTCTCTGCGCTCCTTCGGAGGCAGACATGCTTCCAACGATTCGTTCCCGAGTTAGAAAAGTTACTCTCAAAGTTCCAAGTGTTTCGGATGTGGCCAAACTTTTAGTAGAGCGCGACCAGGTTGATCCAGCGCTGGCAACTCTTGTAGCGGCAGAGGCGCAAAGCCACATCGGCATGGCGCGCCGCCTAGCAACAAGTAGCGAGGCCCGCGATCGCCGCCACGAATATCTTCGTGCTGCCCTGTCCATCCAAAATGTCTTTCAAGCAACCAAGACCGCCGACATATGGCTCGATCTCGCGAAGAAAGACGCGGCTGCACTAACCAAAGAACGCGATGAAGAAGAGCGAGAGGCACTGCTTCACAGTCTTGGCTTATCGCCCGCAGAGTCAATTCCAACCCAGTACCGGACCGACATAAAGAACCTTGAAGAGGGCCAAAAGCGTCGCGCAACACGTTCACTTCGCGATGGCTTGGACCGAATCCTGGTCGACTTGTTGGCGCTTTACCGAGATGTTCTTACGGTTCAACTTCAAGCTGGTGTTGAGTTGGTGAATCGTGACTTGGAAGCTCAAATCCGGGAAGTCGCACGTGCGACAAAGCCTGAGCGAACTCTGCACATTATCGATTCGATTGAGCAGGCTCGAGAGCGAATTGACCGGAACGTTCGCGATCTTTTTGTAATGGATTCTTTAGCGTCAACCATGATGAGGGTGGGAAATTGAAAAAATTATTTGCTTTATTTGCGGCAGGGCTTTTTGCGCTAACGCTTTCCGGTTGCTCGCCGCTAGCCTCGTCCCCAAAGGATGTCTTCAATCAGGAACCAGCTTGGTCTCTCTGCGAGGACGGCGTGTTTCAGTGCGCGACCGTCAAAGTTCCAGTCGACTGGGCTAATCCGGATGGCAAAACTTTTGACCTTGCACTAATTCGTAAGTTCACTAATGACGCCATCGGATCTCTGGTTATCAACCCCGGCGGTCCCGGCGGTTCTGGCTATGACTTCTTGGCGAATAACTGGGACTCAATTGGCACACCAGAACTCAGGGAGTCCTACACCCTGGTCTCTTTTGATCCCCGCGGAGTTAGCAGGAGCGCCAAAGTGACCTGTTTGGATTCCAAAGGCACCGACGAACTGCTCTACAGCGCAAACGAAGCCGAGATTGGTAGCGAAGAGGAAATCGAATTGATGCGCCAAGACCTGAAGGGCTTCATCGATGCTTGCAAGGCGAACACTGGGGAAGTCCTCGGCCACATCGACACTGTTAGTTCCGCTCGAGACATGGACGTGATTCGCGCAGCACTTGGGGAAGAAAAGTTGAATTACCTCGGGTACTCGTATGGAACGTTCTTGGGAACCACTTATGCAGCTCTTTTCCCAGATAAGGTTGGACGATTCGTTCTAGATGGCGCCATCGATCCTAGGGTTCCAGATGAACAGCAAACCCTGAACCAGTTGGCTGGCTTCAATCTGGCCCTAAATAACTACCTGAAGGACTGCGTAAACAAGAACACAGATTGCCCGTTCACTGGAACTCTGGAACAAGCCCAGAAAAGCGTCAAGGAATTCCTTCTAGAAATGGAAGGCAAGAGTCTCAAGACTGATTCTGACCGCGAACTGACAATTGCCTCGGCTACCACTGGACTTATTTTGGCGCTGTATTCGGACACTTACTGGCCATATCTGTCGCAGGCTTTTGAGGAAGCATTTTCAGGAGATGGAACCACGTTCCTACTGTTGGCGGATACCTACAACGACCGAATGCCGGACGGTTCCTACAAGGGAAATAGTCTCGAGGCGAATATTGCAATCAATTGCCTTGATTCCCGAGCTTCTTCCGAACCGGCAGCGATGGCAAAACAAAATCAGAAGCTTCTCAAGGTCTCACCGATCCTTGGAAGATATTGGCAGAATGGCGCTCTCACGTGTGAGCAGTGGCCTTACCCTGTCGCCGACCGCCCTGAAAGCTATTCCGCCGAAGGCGCCCCAACAATCATGGTTGTAGGCACCACAGGTGACCCGGCTACGCCATTTGAGCAATCGGTAGACCTAGCTGCTGAAGTCTTAGCCGACGGCTTTTTGGTGACGTTCAGGGGCGAAGGCCACACAGCTTACGGCCGCTCGAACAAATGCGTCAGCGACGCTGTAGACAACTTCTTGATCCGCGGTAGTGTTCCATCAGAAGAACCAGTTTGCTAGCCCATTCCCAACTTGTAACGAATAGGTAACGGGCGGAATTTTCTTCGACTTTATTGCGCTTCAGTCGTCGCCCGAGGTATAGATTTTCCAATGGTGCACGCCAGACGTGCCCGACTCATTCAAAGCCGAATGAGTTTTTGAAATGAACATTGGAGTTCAATGGGTAACACAGAGAACGAAAAGGTTTGGATTGAAACCCAAGCCAGCCCAGAGTTCCAGGCACTGAAGAAAAAATTCCGCAACTACGCTTTCCCGGTAGCTGCGCTTTCTCTTGCTTGGTACTTCCTGTATGTAATCCTCACCGGCTTTGCCCGTGACTGGATCAGCTTCCAGGTATTTGAGAATATCAACATCGCCTTCCTTCTAGGCATTTTCCAGTTCGTAACCACCTTCGGCATAGCCTGGGCTTACGACCGCCATTCAACCAAGCACCTCGACGACGCATCAGACAAGATTGCTCGTCAGGTTGAGAAGGAGTTGGCTAAATAATGAGTTCAACAGCACTCAGCGCAACACTTTTCCTCGCATTTGTTGCAGTCACTTTGTTCATCGTTTGGCGCGCGGGTAACTCCAACAAGAAGTCAACCGACTTCTATGACGGCGGAGCAAACTTCTCTGGTTTCCAAAATGGTCTGGCTATCGCCGGCGACTACATGTCGGCAGCTTCGTTCCTCGGTATCGCAGGAACCATCGCGCTGTTCGGCTACGACGGCTTCCTGTACTCGATCGGCTTCTTGGTTGCTTGGCTGGTAGCACTGCTACTGATTGCCGAACCACTTCGTAACTCCGGTCGATTCACCATGGGGGATGTTCTTGCCTTCCGTATGCGTCAGATTCCGGTTCGCACCGCGGCGGCAACATCAACCTTGGTGGTTTCTATTTTCTACCTAATGGCACAGATGGTTGGAGCGGGAGCTCTAGTTTCCCTGCTTCTAGGTATCACTGACCCTGGCTCAAAGAACCTCATCATCGCTGGTGTTGGTA
>JBFYOM010000090.1:0-4006 GCA_041303805.1 Micrococcales bacterium | reverse complement strand
GTTCAACTCGCTCGATCAACGCCAGTGCCGCAGCGGCCGTGGCCATGCACAGCTGGGTTATGCAGCACGTCTTCTAGTTACTTCCAGCAGGTGTAATCGCCTAGGTCGATGTATTCGTCTTCGTCTCCAAGGTAAACAGTGCCGAGTTCGACAACGCGGGTCTTACCCTTAGCTAACTTTCCGAAATCTTCGGAGAACTCGTCAACCACATCATCTTCAGCGCTGAAAACGTCGCCGTCCAAAGTAATTCTCGAGCAGTTTTCAAGTGCTTTGAGTTCGAGGTAAATACACATGTCGAACGTGCAGGATTTGCCGTTTCGACCAGAAACATCGGTCACTTCAAGCCCATTTGGCCAATAGGTGAGTTCCTCTGGCTCCTCGGTTTCGGTTGGTTCAGGAGTAGGAGTAGGTTCAACGGTTTGAATTGGTGAACTTGGGTCGCGGAATTCAGAGTTTTCAGGCGACTCGGTAGGGGATGCGCTACAGCCCACAAGGATGAGGGTCGTGATTGAAATGGCGGCAACCATGGAAAGGCTTCTCATACCAAACACGTTATCCAGATCCACCGACCTTTTGAGCGGTAAACTTGGGGAGTGTTCGGTTTTCGACCACGAATCCCAGCTTTGAAGAGGGGTAGCCATGCCTGCAGTTGTAATCATCGGCGCACAGTGGGGCGACGAAGGTAAGGGTAAGGCGACAGACCTACTCGCCGAGCACATCGACTATGTGGTCAAATTCAACGGCGGCAACAACGCCGGGCACACCGTGGTCATCGGCAACGAGAAGTACGCTCTTCACCTGCTACCTTCAGGCATTCTGACCCCAGGGGTCGTCCCAGTTATTTCCAACGGCGTGGTCATCGACCCTGCCGTTCTCTTCGAAGAGCTAGACGCCCTGAATGCTCGAGGCATCGACACCTCAAAACTTCGCATCTCCGCTAACGCTCACGTGATTACTTCCTACAACGTAACCATCGACAAGGTGACCGAGCGTTTCCTCGGTAAGCGTGCCATCGGAACCACCGGACGCGGCATTGGCCCAACCTACGCCGACAAGATCAACCGTGTGGGTATTCGTATCCAAGATTTATTCGACGAGAGCATTCTTCGCCAGAAGGTTGAAGCGGCTCTCGTGAACAAGAACAACCTGCTCACCAAGGTTTACAACCGCGCAGCAATCAAGACCGAGGCTGTGGTTGCCGAACTACTTGGTTTTGCTGAGCGCTTGCGCCCATACGTAGGCGACACCGCTTTAGAACTCCACCAAGCACTCGAGGCCGACAAGGTTGTGCTCTTCGAGGGCGGCCAGGCTACCATGCTCGATGTCGACCACGGAACCTACCCCTTCGTAACCTCATCAAACGCTACTGCCGGTGGCGCTTCAACCGGTTCTGGTGTTGGCCCAACCCAACTGAAGTCGATCATCGGAATCGTCAAGGCATACACAACTCGCGTTGGCTCTGGCCCTTTCCCAACCGAACTCTTCGACGAATCGGGAGAGTTCCTGCGTTCGACCGGTCACGAGTTCGGAACCACCACCGGGCGTCCGCGTCGCTGTGGTTGGTATGACGCACCAATCGCTCGCTACTCGGCTCGCATCAACGGCCTAACCGACTTCGTGCTCACGAAGCTTGACGTTCTAACCGGCCTGAAAGAGATCCCGGTTTGTGTTGCCTACGAAGTAGATGGTGTTCGCCACGACGAAGTGCCAGTGAGCCAGAGTGATTTCCACCACGCAAAGCCGATCTACGAAAACTTCCCAGGCTGGGAAGAAGACATCAGCAAGTGCCGCACTTTCGAAGAACTTCCAAAGAACGCGCAGGACTACATCTTGGCTGTTGAGAAGCTCAGCGGTTGCCGCATTTCGGCAATTGGTGTTGGCCCTGCTCGCGACGCGATTATCGTGCGTCACGACATGCTGGCTATTTAGAGGTCTTCGATCTTTCTACACTCACTGCCTCGCGAATCTCGAGAGCTAGTGCTTTAGCCCATTGGTTCGCCGAATCGAGACCATTTTGGCTCAGATTGAAAACATATGAGGCAGCGTAGCCGGGCCCGAAGTCGTTCAGGTTCGTGGCTTGGAGACCTGAGGTGCGGTCGCGGTTTATGACCGCGATTTTTACATCGAACCCGTTGGGTCCAGGCTCTAGTGAAACGGTGTCTTTGAGATTCCAGTCTCGAACAAACTTGGCCCCGCTGAACAGGATGCGCTGGTTGGTAAAGATGGCCTTACCCTGATCAACGATCATCAATTGCTCTGGATTTCGAGTAAAACTACCTTTCATGCCACCCACGTTTCCTCCGATAGTGTCGGTGAGCGGAAAACTAACACCAGCGGTGCCGCCAGAGAATGAGCTGCCGGTGCTTTCGTATTCGGTCAGAGCCACCGACGGCAAGACACAGATTGGCTTTTCACCTTTGGCTAGAGAATCGCGACACCGGCGGCCAAACCTTCGAGCGCATTGGCCTGCTGTTCAAGGCCAATTAGTAATTCTTTTTGTTTGGTTCGATTGTTGACGATGTGGGCAAAGACTGCCGCCGCGACGCCAATTAGCAGGAACACCCAAAGGATTGGCATTGACATTGCAAGTAGAACAAAGAGCAAACCCAAAACTATGTAAAAGAACTTAGAACATCCACCCATTTTTACTCCCTGTTGGAAACTTGCTCCAAGCCTAGGGAACATCAACGACAATTAACCAATGGACATCAACGACCGCATCGAAGACGAGCACGACCCCGTTCTCGAATCGTGGGGTCTGCCCGTAAACGCTAGGGGTCACGTTCCTTTCTACAAGATGCTTTATTTCCCAGATGTCTATGAGCTTCGTCGTTGTGGCTACGACATCAGCCGCTTTACCGACTTGTTCGAGCTTCTCGAGAATGCTCGAATCTCCCATGCCAGAACAATCCATAGCCTGCTCCACATCGAAAACTCGAGCAAGATTTTCGACCCGCAGATTGCCAGACAGTATGAACTCAACGTTTGGGCGACTCTTCACCGCTTTGGCGCAGCCGATGCCCCACCACTTTTGAAAAAGGTTCTGGGCCAAGCTTTTCCTGGCGAAAGTGTCACCCACTACGCGAGTGATCTGATGACTTGCTTCTTCTGGTCGTCGTTGGCGATGATGGCGAGAGATTTCGTTTGGCGAGCACCCGAACTTGAGCAAATGGCCGACTATCTGGATTTCCCTCTCAAGGCCGCTTTTGGCATCGACGCCTTGCTGCTTGCCGCTTAGAAGACTGCTTAGAGAATTAGACTTGCGCCAGAGCCACACGAAGACTTTGTGGCGTTTTTCTATTGAATAAGGTGAAACAAGGATGCTTACAGAGGCAGAAAATGTTTAAATTTCGCGGGGATCGGGCTGAACTGCTTCAAGATTTGGCGGTTCGAGTATCCGAGGTTTGGTCGAGTTTTGATTCTGCCCGCGAAAGTGAGCCCGGCGTAAGTGCGACCACTACTTCAGTTCTCTCTGAGGATTTACCGCGTTCGGGCAGAGGGGAAACAGTCACTCTCTCGCAGGCGGTAGAAATTTTAGATCAGTCCACCGCCCAATCTCGTCCACGTTTCTTTGCTTACATCGGTTCCAGCGGTTTGGAAATTGGTGCTGTGGCCGACTTTTTGGCATCGAGTTATGACATTAACCTAGCTGTTGATTCAAAGGCAGCCACACTTTTGGAACGGCAGGCGGCTCGTTGGATTGGGCAATTCATTGGCTACGACGATAACGCCAAGGGCCTGTTCACCAGTGGCGGCACAATTAGCAACATAACCGCTCTCGCCGCGGCCAGAACCAAGCGGTTCCCAAACTCCCGAAAAGAAGGTGTTCGAGACCGCGTTGCCATTTACTGCTCGCAAGAAGCCCACTATTCGAATATTCGGGCGGTTGAGTTACTGGGTTTTGGTAGCGAGGCAATACGTTCGATTGCAATCGATGAAGATCGCCGAATGAAAATGAATGACTTCAAAGCTGCCATCAAGGAAGACATTGCAAACGGTGTTGTGC
>JBFYOM010000089.1:0-4259 GCA_041303805.1 Micrococcales bacterium | reverse complement strand
GGTCTGTTTCACGGCTGTTACCGAGCGCCTCTTTATCAGCCCAGATTCGACTTGACTGTATGAGCTTCTTTGCCCCAGCATCACTTCCTGGGTTTAGTGCAATCCAATCAGCCTCTGAGCGAATTACATAGTTATCGCCAAATCCAGAAAGTTGAACATTGATAGTTGATTTGTAGGTATCGGCTACAGACTGTAGGCGGTCCAGAAGAATCTCTGCGCCGGCAATGCGAAGGTTTTTCGGGTCAGATCCATTGCCATCTGTTCCACCCTCAAACATGCTTCCGCTCTCATCCATCATGAGAACTACATGTGCAGATTCCTTCTGTTGAACGCAAGCAGAAAATGAATAGGTGTCTGTTGCGGCGCTGGCTGTAGGCGAATGCACGACTAGGGAACCTAGCGCCAGGAAAGTTGTTGCAAGGCCAGACAAAGCCTTTGTAATTCGACTTGCCATAATTTATCGCACCACATTCCAAATTCGTGAGAGTTCGTCGGCGACGCCATAAATGAAAAATACTGACAACAGTAAGGTGGCAATAATGTAGCCCGTCCGCCAAAAGGCGACAGTCTTGACGCTTGATCGATAGTACAGTTCGTCGGTGCGCCTCTTGATGTCCATAGAAATGAAGATGCCAAGGATTCCTAGGGACATACTAATGTTTAGAAACCAAAGGATCAGGTTCTGAATCAAGGCGAATTCAGCTGCCGGTCGGAATAACAAAGACAGAGCGATTTCTATAAGACTCAGTCCGAGACCCAAGAACAAAAGGAACCAGGGCGCGTCTGGCATCTTTGCTGAATATGAAGACGTAACTGTCGTGCTTTCTTCGGCGAGGTAATTGTGCTCACCCATGATGCCCCCTGTCTGCTTGAAGTCTATTTGAATTAGAAGAAGAATTTAAAATAAATCATTTGAGGTTCCGGCATTTGAATCCCCACCATATCTAGGCGATTGGCTAGACATGCCCGGCGAGGAGTAACCAGTGTCATATCTGTTGCTGGAACTTGAGCTCGGAAGAAGTGTCATTACCAAAAGTGCAAATCCACCAATTACCGGCACAAAAGCAATGGCGAGCCACCAGGCGCTCAAATTTGCGTCATGGAGCCTGCGAACGGTCAATGCGATGGCGGGGATTACTGAGAATAGAAACACCAAGGAAGTAATAAACCAAATAAAAAGAATGAACCAGAGAAGTGGGCTAAAGTCGCCAGATGTTACTGTTGCGGCTGCCATTCCGACTGAACCAATGGTCAGGATCAAACCGACAACGAAGAAAAAAAGTGCGAATGCTAGTTGGAATAGCCAAAACTCGCTTCGTGTTGCCCGCCCCTGAAAAACAGCGTAATTCGAGTACGCGCTCTTTACAGCTGAAACCATGCAATCCCCAAAATCTTTAACGTTGATGAAATTCTTCACCCATGGCTAAATCCCTTAAGTTCGAGACTTTCTAAGCCAACTTTGAAAGTCTATTCGCTGTGATGCCCAAATTGGAAAGTGTGATCTCTAATTTTTTCTGGAGTTTTAGGCCTAAGCCAATTGACACGAATCCTACAGGTTCGGGATTAGCACGTAGCGAGTCTCGAGGTATTCCTCGATACCTGCAGCGCCGCCTTATCGACCCATACCGCTCTGCTTTCATTCACCGGATGGTGCCGCAGCGTTTGAAACCAAGCCCTAATATTCCAGGCTCGAGGCTGTCGACTAGGCGCACAACGCGAGCGAGTTCCTTCGTGATTCATCAGGACAAAGTCTTTGGTCCGGTGCTTTCGGTGCAAACCTTCAAGTCTGAAGAAGAAGCGCTTCGAAACGCTAACGACGTTATGTACGGCTTGGGTTCATCGATTTGGACATCAGACCACGGCCGGGCTATGCGCTTCTCGCGCGACCTCGATTTTGGGGCAGTTTGGGTAAATGAACACGGCGCTCTGGCGGCAGAGATGCCGCACGGCGGCTTCCGTCACAGCGGGTACGGCAAAGACCTCTCAATGTAAGGATTTGAGGACTACACGCGCATAAAACACGTCATGAGTTACATCGGGGGCTATCCTATTTAAAAAGAAGGCGAAATGACTAATCAACGACGATTAATCGCCAAGCCACAGGACCAGGGATTGGATGCCTGGGTTGCTTCGGTAGCCGAGCTTACAAAGCCTGATTCGGTGATCTGGTGCGATGGCTCCAAAGCGGAATACGACCGCCTCTGTCAAGAACTTGTGGCCAACGGAACTTTTATCACACTGAATCCGGAGAAAAGACCCAACAGCTTTCTGGCGCGAACCGATGCCAGCGACGTGGCCCGCGTTGAAGAACGCACGTTTATCTGCAGCGAAACTGAAATCGATGCTGGACCTACTAACAACTGGGTAGCCCCCGAGGCTATGAAGGAACGCCTAGAGCCGCTCTTTGCAGGATCGATGCGCGGTCGAACTATGTATGTAATTCCCTTTGCCATGGGTCCCGTAGGTGCCGACCTAACCAAGTACGGAATCCAAATCACCGACAGCGCCTACGCAGTTGTGAACATGCACCTCATGACCAGAATTACTCCCCAGGTGCGAACTGCGATCCTCAGCGGTTCCGATTGGGTTGCCACGATTCACTCCGTTGGGGCACCGCTAGAACAAGGCGAAGCCGATAGGGCTTGGCCTTGCAACGCGGAGAAATACATTTGCCAGTTCCCCGAAACCAAGGAAGTTTGGTCCTTTGGCTCTGGATACGGCGGAAATGCGCTGCTAGGTAAGAAATGTATGAGCCTGAGAATTGGTTCGGTCATGGCTCGCGATGAAGGCTGGTTGGCCGAGCACATGCTGATTATTCGCATGACCAATCCCGAAGGCGAACGCATGCATCTAGCCGCGGCGTTCCCTTCCGCCTGCGGTAAAACCAACTTGGCCATGCTTCGCCCTAGCCTGCCCGGCTGGAAAGTCGAAACCGTCGGCGATGACATCGCTTGGATTGGGCCGGATAGACAAGGACGGCTTCGTGCCGTAAATCCAGAAAACGGGTTTTTTGGGGTCGCTCCTGGAACCAGCGCCAAATCCAACCCGGTCGCGATGGAACTGATTTCGAGAGACACAATTTTCACGAATGTTGCCCTCACTGAGGATGGCGATGTGTGGTGGGAAGGCATGACCAAAGAAGCTCCTGCTTCGCTCACCGATTGGCAAGGGAACGCTTGGAATTCGGAGCTAAAAACCAACGCTGCTCACCCGAACGGTCGATTTACTTCACCCGCGGTTAACTGCTCAACAATCAGCTCCGACTGGGATAACCCGGAAGGCATTCCTTTAGACGCGATTGTTTTCGGTGGCCGCCGTTCGTCCGGTGCGCCCCTAGTAATCGAATCGAAAAACTGGGAGCACGGGGTGTTCCTAGGGGCAACCATGGTTTCCGAGCAAACCGCTGCTGCTGAGGGTACCGTTGGCAAGCTGCGCCACGACCCCTTCGCTATGCTCCCGTTTGCCGGCTACAACATGGCCGACTACTGGCAACACTGGATCAATATGGCTGGCAAGGTTAGCAAGCTTCCCGTTATCTTCCGCGTCAACTGGTTTCTTAAAAATGAACAGGGGCAGTTCATCTGGCCGGGATTCAGTGAAAATGCTCGCGTGCTTCGTTGGATGATGAATCGCATTCAAGGAAAAGTTTCTGCAGATTCGACCCCATTTGGACTACTGCCAAAATTGCAGGACCTTGGTGTGAGTGAACTCGGTTTATCAGAGCAAGATTCGCTCAGGCTGTTATCAATGCCGCATCAGGAGTTGCTTGAGGAATTCAGAGACAACGAAGAGTATTTCCGCCAGTTCGGAGATCGGTTACCCGATGAAATCAGAGCTGAATTAGAACTCCAACTCCAAGCGGCTGCTCACTAATTTTTTAGGGCTAATCAGTTTCAAGCGGCAAGCAGTAAGGCGTCGATGCCAAAGGCGGCTTTTAGCGGGAAATCCAGGTAGTCGGCCATTTGCTCAAGTTCGGGTGCCCGCCAAACGAAGTCCCTGGCCATCATTGCCAACGACGACCAGAAGAAGCAGGTCATCAGATCACTCGCGTAGTGGGTGACACTTTCGCCAGGAAAAGCTTGGCCCAGAACCTTTTTCAAAAGTGGCGGGGCATCGGCTGCGCCAAACCGGTGAAGAGTCGCCCAAACGTTGAGTTCATACTGTCTGGCAATCTGCGGGTCGAAGATCTTGCTCGAATTTTCAATGTGGAGCAGGCTGTGGATCGTTCTGGCGTGGGAGATTCGAGCATTCTCAAGCAG
>JBFYOM010000088.1:0-4461 GCA_041303805.1 Micrococcales bacterium | reverse complement strand
CCATCTTCAGGAACTTTCGACGCGCCAATTGGAAGGCACCCCAAAGCGGAATTCAAGTTTCAAGTTCGACCCGATGGCAAGCCGTCGGTCACACACTATGAAACTATTGAAGCTTTTCGAGCAGCGTCACTTTTGGAGATAATCTTAGAGACTGGGCGCACGCACCAAATCCGAGTCCATTTCTCAGCATTTCGACACCCGTTGGTAGGCGACACCATGTACGGGGCAGATCCAAATTTGGCTGCAAAATTGGGTATCTATCACCAGTGGTTGCATGCCATCAACCTGAGTTTCGACCACCCGATTACAGGTCAGAAGGTTGAGTTTTCAAGTGAGTACCCTGCGAACCTGCGTGGGGTTCTAGAATTCCTGCGTGGCTAGTCAGAAGCCGGTTTGTTTCAAGATACTCTTATTGCCCAACCAACTTTTTCCGAGGTGAGCCATGTCTTCTAAGTCATTCGTTCATCTTCACGTTCACACCGAGTATTCAATTCTCGACGGAGCAGCCAAAACCAGCGAACTAATGAAGGCCGCCGTTCAAATGGGGATGCCGGCGGTGGCAGTCACCGACCACGGCAATTTACACGCGGCTCACGAGTTTGTCTCAGCAGCGAAGAAGGCCGGAATCAAACCCATCATCGGGATGGAAGCTTACGTAGCACCAAGAATTCATCGGAGCGACCGCACGCGTACCTTCTTTGGCGATTCAGGTCGCGACGACGTATCTTCAAACGGTGCATACACTCACATGACTCTGCTGGCTAAGACCACAGAAGGTATGTACAACCTGTTTCGTATGTCAACTATGGCGTATACCGATGGCATCTTCTACAAGCCACGTATCGACCGTGACCTGTTGAAGAAATTTGGCAAAGGCCTGATTGGAACTACGGGCTGCGCAGCCGGAGAGATTTCGGTTTTACTGCGTTTCGGGAAATGGGACGAAGCAGTCGCGACGGTTCGCGAAATGCAAGAGATTTTCGGTAAGGAAAATTACTACTGTGAGGTCATGCGTCACGGAATCGAGATTGAGGAACGAACTGAGCAAGACCTAATCAAGTTGGCTCGCGAAACCGGTATGCCACTTTTGGCAACTAATGATTTGCACTACGTCCATGATCATGAAGCCGAGGCACAAGAAGCTTTGCTCTGCGTTCAAACTAACGACACCTTAGATAATCCCGACCGTTTCCGCTTCGGGGGCACGGGGTTCTATCTAAAGTCGCCAGAGCAAATGCGCGAACTATTTAAGGACATCCCGGAGGCCTGCGACAACACCCTAAAAATTGCAGCAGAGTGCAATGTCGAATTCGCCGAAGAAGAGTTAATGCCTAAGTTCCCAGTTCCAGAGGGATTCACTGAGGCTTCTTGGTTCGAACATGAGGTGGCCGAGGGTATGAAGTGGCGATTCCCCGAGGGAATCCCAGAGGTTCAGGCGAAGCAGTGCGCCTATGAAATTGAAGTAATTAAGACCATGGGATTCCCAGGTTACTTCTTGGTTGTTGCCGATTTCATCAAGTGGGCCCGCGAGCAAGGAATCAAGGTTGGGCCGGGACGTGGCTCGGCAGCGGGTGCAATAGTGGCCTATGCGCTTGGCATCACAGCTCTCGATCCCATCAAATACGGGCTAATCTTCGAGCGCTTCCTAAATCCATCTAGAATTTCGATGCCGGATATTGACGTTGACTTCGATGACCGTCGACGTGGTGAAGTTATCAAGTACGTTTATCAAAAGTACGGTGACGATCGAGTAGCACAAATCGGAACGTTTAATACCATCAAAGCAAAGGCAGC
The DNA here is from genome assembly GCA_041303805.1 of Micrococcales bacterium. Lineage (GTDB taxonomy): Bacteria > Actinomycetota > Actinomycetes > Actinomycetales > Microbacteriaceae > Rhodoluna. Next base: position 2,667 of record JBFYOM010000088.1, on the reverse strand, counting down.
ACTTAAAGACGCTGCTCGCGTGCTGGCTTTCCCATATTCGATGGGAGAACAACTCACCAAGGCCTTCCCTCCGGCAGTTCTCGGTCAAGAGATTGACCTAGAAGATGTAATCGATCCAGACCGACCTCGTTACCGCGACGCTCATGCGCTAAGAGAACTGATTCAAAACGACCCAGACGCCAAGAAAGTCTTCGAGCTGGCTCAGGGCATGGAAGGTCTAAAGCGTTCCACCAGCGTTCACGCGGCCGGAGTAATTATTTCTGCAAAGTCACTAATCGACGTTGTGCCGCTTATGACGCGCGAGGGTGAATCTGGCTACATCACCCAGTTCGACGCGGGACCTCTTGAAAAACTCGGACTGCTAAAGATGGACTTTTTGGGACTTCGAAACCTGACTGTTCTTGAAGATGCTCTGATCAACATCCGAGCCAACGGTATTGAAGCGCCTGTCCTAGAGGATCTCGATCTTGACGGGGATGAGAAGACTTATCAACTCCTTGGACTCGGCGACACACTCGGCGTTTTCCAGCTGGATGGTGAAGCAATGCGATCACTGCTCCGGTTGATGAGACCAACTTCGTTTGAAGACATCTCCGCAGCTATCGCGCTTTACCGCCCTGGACCTATGGGGGTCAACGCTCACACAAATTATGCAAAGCGAAAGAACGGGCTTCAGGAAAACACCCCAATTCATCCTTCTCTGGAAGAACCTCTCAAGGAAGTGTTGGGCCCAACTTACGGCTTGATCGTCTACCAAGAGCAGGTTATGGCAGCCGCCCAAAAGGTTGCCAAATTCTCACTTGCTCAGGCTGATAACCTCCGCAAAGCAATGGGAAAGAAGGACCTCAAGGAGCTAGACGGACTGCTCGAGGCCTTCCGCGCGGGCATGCTAGAGAATGGCTTCCCGGATGATGCCGTAACCGCCCTCTGGGACACATTGCTCCCGTTCGCCGGCTATGCGTTTAACAAGGCCCACAGCGCCGCCTACGGCGTTTTGTCTTACTGGACTGGATACATGAAGGCCAACCACCCCGCCGAATACATGGCAGCCCTGCTCACCAGTGTTGGCGATGCGAGGGATAAGTTGGCCATCTATCTAAGCGCCTGCCGCAAGATGGGGCTAGAGGTCCTTTCACCGGACGTGAACGAGTCAATCGGGAATTTCTCCGGTTCCGGCGCCAGAATCCGTTTTGGCCTTGCTGCCGTAAAGGGCGTAGGAGATTCGGTTGTTGCTGGAATTGTTTCCGCTAGAGAGACTCAAGGTAAATTCACTTCCTTCTCCGATTTTCTCAAGAAAGTCCCGCTTCCTGTTTGCAACAAACGAACCATTGAATCACTTATAAAGGCGGGTGCTTTCGACAGTCTGGGGCACACCCGCCGCTCACTGATGGCAATCTACGAGTCGGCTGTTGATTCCCAGACCAAGAGTAAGAAGGATGAAGCCAAGGGGCAATTAGACCTCTTCGGCGGCATGTTCGACGAAGACCCGCTTTCAATTGAAATCCCAAAGCTAGAGGAGTTTGACAAGCGAAGCAAGCTTTCAATGGAACGCGAAACCCTCGGTCTTTACGTTAGTGACCACCCATTGTTCGGCCGCGAATCACAACTTGCCCAAAACGCCACATACTCGATCGGTAACTTCATCGGTGCCAACGACATCGAGGACGGCTCCACCGCAACACTATGCGGCCTTGTGACTGGTATCCAGAACCGTGTTGGTAAAAAATCGGGTAAGCCCTACCTTTTGGTCACCATTGAAGACTTCGAGGGGGAAACGTCCTTCATGTTGACCGGCAAGAGTTTCGGCGAGTACGTTAACGAATTGGTCACCGACATGGTTATCGCCGTTCGAGGAAGAGTAAACAACCGCGACGATGGAAGGAACCTGAGCGCCTATTCGATTCAGGTTCTTGATGCGCCAAGCCTCGAAGAGTTTGTGGGAAAACTTCACATCCGAATTGATAACGCGAGGGCCAATCGGGAAACTTTGGAAAAGCTTCAGTACATTATCAAGCAGTATCCGGGCAAGTCCGAAATGGTTATGACGATTTCATCTAATGATGGAACTAGAACATTCTCATTGCCGCAAAAAGTTAAGCACGGACCGGAGTTGGTTGGCGAACTTAAAATTCTTCTAGGAGTAGGCGCTCTGTCTGGTGTCAGTGATTTGAGTCCTATAGAACCTCTAGAAGCGGTCGATGATTCAGCCGATCAAATAGTCGCGCTGGAAGTAGATCAAGGGCCGCTGTTCGATTCCTGATAAGCCCTGAATAATGTCAACGATTACCACGGCATTTTTCTCGACAGAGTGGATCTCACGGATAGACGCAATGGCAATGGAAGTTACATCGTTGAAAATCGGTAGCCCATTTGGTCCAGACGTCCAATCGTCGTTCAAAAATCGCTTGGTGTGATCAGCCGCCATTTTTACGGCCAGGTCTTGGTTTTCCGCGCCGAGAGTGTGTATCGCAACCCATTTAGCCTCACAAAGGATCGGCCAAGTCGAAGAACCGCTAGCTACATTAAAGCTGGCCAATGGAGGGTTCGTTCCCAGAGAGGTCATGGATGTTGCCGTGAATCCCGCCGGCTTTCCCGCTTGGTCTGTGAGAGTGATAATCGAGACTCCTGAGGCATGACGCCTAAATGTGTTTTTCAGTGCTTCAACAG
>JBFYOM010000087.1:0-4464 GCA_041303805.1 Micrococcales bacterium | reverse complement strand
GCTTGATAACACCATCGGCAGGGTCACCGTTGAACGCAGCACCACCGGCTAGGGTGATTAGACCCTGGAAGTCCTTTGCGTAGTAGATGGCCTGACGAACAGGTAGACAGTTTAGCTTCGAGACGTTGACAGCAGCGTAACGAACATAAGGGTCGTATACGTTGATGGCGCGGTCCTTGTACTGTTCAATAGGGTTGCCGTCTTCATCGAAGATGGCCGACTGGTTGGTAGGCAAGATTGCGTCTAGCGATACTGCGTACTTGTCCTTGTCGGTCATGATGATCTGGTCGCGAACTTCTTCAGCCTGACCGAACTTAACAACGATCTTGTCTGGGAAAGCGCGCTCGGCACGTAGTGGGTCAGATGATGCATTCCACTTGTCGTTACGAACTAGAACCATCGAGTCGGTCTTTGAGTAAGACTGAATCTTGTATGGACCGCTCGAAACTGGCTTCAAGTCGTAGCCGTCACCGGTGTCAGCCTTCTTAGGAACTGGGCTGAACGACAGGTAGGTAACGGTGTAGTTGAAGTCACCAACAGAACGCTTCAAGTTGAACGTAATGGTCTTTTTGTCTTCAGAGCAGGTAACTGCCTTGTCGAAAGCAGCTACGTCGTTGTCTGCGTCAGTGTTGTATGGACCCTTGTAGTTCTCGGTTCCAGCCAACATGCTGATTGCATAGGTAGGACCATCGGTAATGATGTCGGTAGCGAAGGTGCGTGATACACCGTACTTGACGTCTTCACAGAGGATCGGGTCACCATTTTCGAAGGTGACACCATCGCGCAGGGTGAATTCCCAGGTCTTGTTGTCATTCGAAGCGCGACCAGTGTCGGTTGCTAGGTCAGGTACTACAGCTGAACCCTCAGCGCCTGGCTTACGGTCGTAAGCAGTCAGGGTGCGGTGCATGTAAGAACCGAACCACGCAATGTGGAGCCCGGTGTAGTTACGCTGTGGGTCGGCGTGAGTCCAGCCCTCAGAGTTGGTTAGGTACGTGATGGTACCTCCGGCATTCGCAGGAGCACAGCCAGTTAGCAGCCCTCCAGCAAGTACCGCAGCCGAAAGGGTAGCAACTGCTACCTTTAGGCTCTTCTTGCCTTTTAACATTCACCCTCCTAGGTTGATGTTTTGTTAATTACTTCTAGTTGAAGTAAATCTATTGTTAAATCTCGCTCTTTGGATCCAACGCATCTCTCAACGCGTCACCGAGCAAGTTAAAGGTCAGCACCAAAAGGATTAGCGCCAAAGATGGAATGAAGAAGTACACAGGGTTATTCATCATGTACTTAGTTGAGTCGGCGATGATTGTTCCCAGTGTTGGCATCGGTGGTTGAACACCAATACCTAGATATGAAAAGACTGCTTCAGCAGTTAGATAACCAGGTAACGCCAGAGAAACATAGACGATAACCGGCGTCCAAACGTTTGGAAGAACTTCCTTCACCAAAATCCTGAAGTTTGAAGCACCCAAAGCTTCTGCCGAAAGAACGAAGTCTCGTTCACGAATGGAAATAACCTGCGAGCGGATGATGCGGCTGAGATACGGCCAGCCGAAAATGGCAAAAATCAAAATAAAGTAAAGGATTCTCGCTTCATTTCCCTGAACTATGCCGGACTTTTCTAGTCGATCCACGAAGGGAACACTCAAGGCGATAATCATGAAGAACGTTGGGAAAGCGAGTAGGAAGTCTGTGAAGCGGCCGATGACTCCATCAATCCGACCTCGGAAATAGCCACCGACAATACCTAAAACCAAGCCGATAAACACAGTAATTACAGCTGAGGCCAGTGCGATTAGGAACGAGACTCGTGCGCCAAAAAGCATTCTGGCCAAAAGGTCATAGCCGATACCCGGAATCACACCGAATGGGTGTTCCCAGCTAATTCCGTTCCAATCTCCAGGAACCTCACCGCGTGAATCGAGTGCATCCATGTAGCGTGCTTCCGGATCAATGCCTAGAAGCCCGTAAATAACTGGAGCGAAAATTACCGCGAAGACAACAAACAGTGCCACCGACAATGCGGGTATGGCTACTTTATTGCTCTTGAATCTGCGCCACGCAAGTTCACGGGGGCTGTGGCCCTCGATCTTCTGCTCTACTTCTTTGGTAAACACCTCCCTAATCTACATCGCGATTTATTCGTTGGATACCTCAAAGAGGTTGCACTATGTTACGAATTGGTAAATTTGCGTTTCCACCCCATGGTTCCCTGCTGCTCAACTAGACCGGCAAGTTTCAAGCCACCAATGGCCATTTGCGCTTCAGTTGTAGATAAACCCGAATCTTTTGATAGCGCCGCTAGGTCGCGCGCACGCCCATCCATGAAATCCAGAAGCCTTTTCTCCAAGCTTCCTAGAATATCGGTTTGGTCCAAGATTGAAGCCCGCCAACCAATTTCGATAGGCAAATCGGACACTTCTACAAGAATTTCCGCTGAGTGATCTCGAATAATTCGATTACAGCCTGCAGAAGTAGGGCTTGTTATCGGTCCAGGAATTGCAAAGACTCTACGGCCAAGCTCGTTTGCATGATTGACCGTGTTTATAGAGCCAGACCGCCAGCCAGCCTCAGTTACCACCACCGCTGAAGAGAGTGCTGCGATTAGACGGTTTCTCTGCAGGAACCTCCAACGAGTAGGTTTACTCCCCGGAGCCATTTCGGAAAGTAAAAGTCCTTGTTGACCAATTTCGTCGAATAGTTGCCAGTTTCCTGCCGGATACAGATTTTCCAGCGAACCCGCCATAACGGCGATTGTGCTGCCGGATTGCGAGAGCGTCACACGATGAGCAATCGCATCCACTCCTAGCGCACCACCTGAAACAACTGTGGCACCTTCATTAACCGCGAGCGCAGCGATTTCGGCGGTTACCTTCTGTCCATAACTTGAGACCACTCGAGATCCGACTACCCCAAGTGTTTTGTCAATCCTTTCGAAGTTGCCAATATGTCCTCGATACCAGAGGAGCGCTGGTGAGAAAACCCCCAAATCGTTCAGTGTGGTTGGCCACCTTCGGTCGCTCGGCAGGATTACCTGCATTTCTCTTGAGTCGGCGTCTTTCACTATGACATCCGCCATCCCCGCCTGATAGCGAGGCCGCCAGCGTTCGTAGGCCCGAAGGAGTTCTTCGCTTGGCACAAGTTCTGTGGAAGCAGTGTCGTTGTTTAGGAATTTTTCTAAGGCTTCGGGACTTCCGAGTTCGAGTCGTAGGGAGCCGGCAATACGATCGCCCGGTTCAACTAATGCATGCCACACCAACCGCGAATGAAGTTCTTCCTCGTCGGTTACTTGAAAATCTCTTCGAATTGAACCAGAGCTGCCCAAGCCACATCCTCAGCAGTTGGCGAACCTTTTCCATGAAAATCGGCAATTGACCAAGCCAGTCGCAGGCTGCGATCGTAACCTCGCATAGAAATGATTTGTCGGTCTAGAGCAGAATCTAAATGTTTGGTACTTGCCCTAGGCAACCGAAGCTCTCTTCTCAGATAGGAGCCAGCCACCTCAGAGTTGAGCGTCCAGGGCGTTTTGGTTAGTCGTTCGGCGCTTGCCATTCGAGCCTTGGTAACTAGTGACCTAAGGGATTCAGATGGTTTTTGTTTGCTTTCTCTACCATCTGTAAGTGCCGCTACCCCCACCGATTCAAGTTCCAGACGCAAGTCGAGTCGGTCGCTCAGCGGGCCAGAAATCTTAGAACTGTAGCGGGTTCTCGAAACCGGTGAACAACTACAGTTTCTCCCGCTACCGATTGCGTTCATCGCCAGGATCAACTGAAACCTTGCCGGAAAAGTGGCATGACCGCTCGCCCGACTGACAACAATCTGACCAGATTCAAGAGGTTGCCGAAGTGCCTCAAGTACGGACGCCTGAAATTCGGGCGCTTCGTCTAAGAACAGAACCCCGCTATGGGCAAGTGAAATAAGGCCTGGCCTTAATTGACCGGAACCTCCCCCAACCATGGAAACCATCGAAGCAGTGTGGTGGGGTGCTTGATAAGGCGGCACTCGATCCAAAGTAAATTGCCCATGACGCGCCAAAGAGTGGATTGCCCCAACCTCAATTGCCGCTTCCTCGCTGAGTTCTGGAAGTATTCCTGGCAGGCGCGAAGCGAGCATCGTTTTTCCGGCTCCAGGCGGCCCAACCAGCAGCGCGTGGTGTCCTCCGATTGCACTCAACGTGAGTGCCTGGATCGCCTCCCCCTGGCCAACAACATCCGAAAAGCACAGTGTTGACTTAGATTCAGAAACCTGGTCGGCTTTTTCTTCGCTGGGAAAGACCACGGGAACTTTTGAACCAAGGTCGGCTGCTAGCTGGGTGAGGTGGTCATAACCGGTGACCTCGATCCCATTCACAATGGACGCTTCGGCTAAGTTTGCCCTCGGGACCACTATCTTTGGAAAGCCCAACCTTCTTGCGGCTACGACTGCTGCCAGCACTCCAAGCACAGGCTTGATCCTTCCGTCTAATGC
>JBFYOM010000086.1:0-4473 GCA_041303805.1 Micrococcales bacterium | reverse complement strand
GTAGGGGGCAATCATGTTGCCCTTCATTGGGCCTGGTCGAAACAGGGAAATCTGAATGGTTAGGTCGTTGAACTCAGTTGGTTGGTGTTTTCCGGTTAGTTCGCGTTGGCCGGGGCTTTCGATTTGGAAAATACCGAGGGTGTTGGTGGTTCGTATCAGTTCGAAGGTTTTGGGGTCGTCCTTGGGGATTTCATCCAATTCGATGTGTTGGCTGGTGGTCTTTTCAATCTCGCGGATTGCGTAGGCCATGGCGCTCTGCATTCGAACCCCGAGCACGTCCAGTTTCAGCATTCCCATCGGGTCCATGTCGTCTTTGTCGTATTGACTCATCGGGAGGCCCATGCCGCTGGTTTCCACCGGGGTTAGGTTGAGTAGGTTGCCGTCTCCGAGGATGACTCCGCACGGATGCATTGAAATGTGGCGGGGGAGCCGGTCGAGCCGCTCCGTGATATCGACCAGAAGGTTCATCTTTCGGTCGGATTCCAACGCTTGGCTCAGCTTGGAAAGCTCTGGTTTGGTTTCGGTGGCGGCGCGAAATGTTCTGGCGCTAAAACGCCACATGTTTTTGGCGATTTCGTCGATTTCCTCTTCGTCTAAGCCAAGGGCTAACCCGGAGTCTCGCATCGCTCCGCGTCCGCGGTAGGTGGACTGCATGGAGAGCAGGGTGACGCGTTCGGAGCCGTAGCGTTTGAAGATGCTTCGGTAGATGTCGTGGCGTCTGGCTGATTCCACATCGATGTCGATGTCGGGGAGGCTGGAGCGTTCGGTGGAGAGGAATCGTTCGAACAATAGGTTGTGTTCGATTGGGTCGACTCCGCTGATGCCAAGGAGGTAGTTGGTGAGCGAACCAGCGCCGGAGCCTCTGGCGGCGATTCGAATCTTCATGTCGCGGATCATTTGGGCAACGTCGGCAACGGTTAGGAAGTAGGTGGCGAAGCCCAGCTGGTTGATGGTGATCAACTCTTTGCTCAGGCGGTGTTTTACGTCTAAGAGTTGTCTTTCTTTGGCGTTCGGGTAACGCCAGTCGATAGCCGCGTGGGCCTTTTGCCAGAGCACCTCAAACGGGTTGCCATCGATGCCTAGGAGGGCTTTCTCGGGGGTTTTAGGCTTTCCCCAACCGCAGTCTTTTTCTGGGTTTAGTTCGCATTTCTCGGCGAGTTGCTCGGTGGTCTTCAAGAGTTTTTTAGCGCGGGCGTGGTCTTCGGTGATCTCGTAGGCTAGCTGATGCATTTGGCTAGCCGGCTTCAGCCAACCCTGTGCGTTCGGCTGTGGTTCGAAGTGACCTAAGGGTTCTAGGTGGCGGGCTGAATCTAGGACGTCTGCGGTCAGGGCATCATCTGGTTCGAGATAGCGAACCGCATTGGTTAGTACGGTTGGCACACCGAGATTATCGGCCAGTGCAAGCATTCTTCTGGCTTGAGTGAGTGAGTAGGAGGTGCCAGGTTCCGTGAGGTGGGTAACCACTTCGACGGCAAGCGCACCCTTTCCGCTTAGGGCCCGAATCCACTCGATTAGGGTGGCGGCTGCGGCACTTCGGTTCTCGGTGAGGGCGGCCCTCCCAAAGTTACTGTCGGGGCCGAGGAGCACTGTGGCAACCGTGAGTCCGTCGCGGTCAACATGTTTGGCGAGCTGGCTGAGTCTAAGTTCCGCCTCTTTGCGCTTGGTGGTGTTGGCTGCGGAAACCAGGCGACACAGCGCCGACCAACCGATTCCTCCGTCGCCGCCGTGGGCAAGCACCACGCATCGGGCTAGTTTTTCACCATCGTCGTTGGTGATGTTTAGGCTCACCCCGACAATTGGGTTTAGCCCAAGTTTGAGGCAGGCGCCAATGTGTTTCACGGCTCCGTAGAGTCCGTTTCGATCCGTAATCGCCAGTGCTCGTTCGGCTCTGGCTGCGGCGGCTTCAGCGAGCAGCTCCGGGCGGGTTACCCCGAAGTGACCGGAGAACGCCGACGCCACGTTGAGGTGGGTGAAACTCATGGGTAAACCAGAACGAGGCGCCAATCGTCTTTGCCGACCACGTGGATCAGTTCATACTGCTGACAGCTTTTTTGGTGGAGGTCGGATGCCATGAGACGCCACATTTCAACCTCTAGGACGTCGCGGCCGATGCCCCTTTGAACCCTAGTCGCCTCCGACCACCATTCCCGCCTGGCAAACCAGCGCATTGGCTTATTGGCAACTAAAAAGTTGGCATTTCGCCATTTGAAACCAATCGGCTCTCCGGTTCCATTGACTGCAACCGCAATCTGTTCATCAACGCGAATCACGTTAACCCCTCTTCAAGACAATTCGAACATTTGTTCGAATATCAAGAGTGTATGAAGAGGCACCGACATTGCAAATCGAGCACGGCGTGTCGGCTAAACGGGTTTGATCAGGCTCTCGTTATTGACGCTAACTTTGCCGACTTCCGAGCTAACCGCTTGAAACAAAACCTCTTGCATTACCTCGTCGGAACCTGAGGCGGCGGCTCTGAGAAGCTCCAAATCGCCTTCAATGTGAGGGTCGATCCAGGCTTCGAAGGTGTCGGTGGTAAGTAGAACTGGGTTGCGGTCGTGGATGTGGGCAAGTTCCGGCGCGGTGTCTTTGGTCAGAGTGGTCGCCGAAAGCAGCCATTTGCCGTCGACCGGGTTCTTCCACCATTCATAGAGACCGGCCAGGGCAAACATACCTTCATTGCCGGCATGGATGTAGAACGGCTGCTTACTGCCATCTTCGGCCACCTGCCACTCGTAATAGCCGCTAGCCGGAATGACACAACGACGACGAATCACGGAATCTTTGAAAGACGGCTTCTCCAGAATGGTTTCGATTCGCCCATTGATTAGGGGAGCGCCGGCGATCTCCTTCGCCCAGCGAGGCACCAAACCCCAGCGCGCGGAATGAATCTCGCGATGCAGTTCACCAATCGGTGAGCCGTCGGGGGCTTTCTCAAAGGAGCGATCAACCACGATGGCAATCGGTTGAGTGGGCGCGATGTTGTAGCTGATTCCTGGAACTTCGCCAACGATTTCATCGGCTTCGAAGATGGTGAGAATCTCGCCAACGGTCTTGGCAACCACAAATCTGCCGCACATGGCTAGAGTTCCGCTGCCATCAGTTTGAGGCGTCTTTGGAAAGATTCGAGGTGGCGCTGCGGGCCGACTTTTCCTTGGAGGTTTACCCAGTCGACGACCGGTCTAATTCCGCTGAATGAACTCAGGATCCAGATTTCCAAACCGTCTAGGTCTTCCGGTTTCACCTGTTCCGTAGCGGTTGCATAACCGGCTTGGTTAGCCAGTTCGAAAACCTCTAGCCGAGTTATGCTCGGCAACCAGCGAGTATTGTCGTCCGGGGCATGCAAGACGTCGTCACGCCACCAAACCAAACTGGACAGCGCACCCTCGCAAATGAATCCTTGTTCATCCACAATCACCGCTTCGTCGGCCCCATAGAGGTTTGATTTTCTGCGCAAACTTGCGCCATAACCTAGGTCTGGCCCTTTGGTGGTGGGGTCAACTCGATCGTCTGCTTCGTCGGCGGTCCAAAGGGTTACGGTTGGTTGGAAGTCCATCGCTTCGCGGATTCTGAGCACCAGATTGTCGCCGGCAAGTTCCAAACGGGGGAAAATCTGCCCCACGCGCGGAATCAGTTTCATCGCGGCTTCCCAGAAAGCGTCGACGTCGAGGGTGGAAAGCTTCGCCACCGAAGTGCTGAAACGATCACGGTGCTTGTCGATTGAACGAACGCGACCCTCGCTCACCAAAAACGAGTCGGCGACCTGAATCGGGTGGTCATAGACGTCTACCAAATGGAGATTTGCACCATCAAAGACATAGCTGCTCTCTGACATACGCTCCTAGATGTTTAAGTCCTTGCGTCTAATCTAGTGATAGTTAGGAAGCGAAAATGCCATGCGGCTACATGTTGAATCACTGCGAGGTTGGGTAAGCCCGACCAATGCGTTCATCGCGCTTTTTAGCGAAAGTAAAAACGCTTTTTGGCTCGACCGCGAGCATTCCGCAAGCAGTCGATTTAGCGTTATTGGCACCGGTGAAGAAGTTCTACTGCCCAACATCGAGGCGCTTCGCAGCGGCTTGGAAATCCATGAAGATCTTGAGTTGCCATTCGATTTCAGACCCGGCTTGGTTGGTTGGCTAGATTTTGAGCAGCGAAAACCAAGATTTCTTCGGGTGGAAAGCGCCATGGTTTTCGATCACGAGAAGAAGCATCTCTACCTAATCGCTAGAAGCGACGACGAATTCAAGTTCAAGCAGTGGTTGGACGCGGCTCTCTTGCGAATCGGCCTAATTGGCGGCGAGAGTCTGAAGTATTTACACCAAACCGAGGACGCGGTCATTTCAGCCGTGAACGCACGCCACGACGATGCCAGCTATCTCAAACTCATCGAGAAGGCCAAAGAACAGATCGCTGCCGGCAACGTTTATCAACTATGCCTAACCAACCGGTTCTCGATTGAAGGCAAAGCAG
>JBFYOM010000085.1:0-4507 GCA_041303805.1 Micrococcales bacterium | reverse complement strand
GGCCCACACGCTAAAGCAGAGCGCGTTCTTCCGACCAGCCAACGTGAGCAAGAAGGTCAAAGGTCTCTACTACGCCGGACACCACAGCGTTCCTGGCATCGGATTGCCAATGTGTCTCATCGGTGCCGAACTTGTCTACAAGCGTCTAACCGGAGATAAGAGTGCTGGCCCAATCCAACGTGAACTAAACAAGCTTTCCGACCAAGAGTGGGTCGGGCTGAAGTGAATTACCTCTACCTCCTAACTTTGGTCGTTTCCCTGGCCGGGCTGTGGGCGCTGGATCACAAACACAAGTTGGCCTTCGCCAAGAACCCCAAGGCTGCCCTGCTCGCCACCGGCCTTCCGTACGTACTTTTTGTAATTTGGGATTTCACCGGTATCTTTCTCGGGGTTTTCTTCAAAGGTGACTCACCGTACTTGAGTGGATTCATGATTGCCCCAGAGTTTCCAATTGAAGAGCTATTCTTCCTGGCCGTCCTCGTTTACTCGACCCTGATCGTTGCCAACGGAAGCCAGAAGTTTCTGAACCGAGGTTCCAAATGACCTACAGCGAAATGAACCTCATCTTTCTGGTCGTTGCTGGAATAGTCACCTGGATTATCAAGAGCAGATTCCAGTGCTTCACCGCTCCCATTGTGATGCTTCCGATGCTTATTCTCACAGCGGTTTTTGACAATCTGATCATCCTGGCCGGCATCGTTGGCTACGACGAAACCAAGATACTAGGCATCAGCATTGGCGTGGCTCCAATCGAAGACTTTGCCTACACGGTTGTGGCCGTGTTACTAGTGCCAGCGATTTGGAAGGCCGCCAGTAAATGAAGCTCGGCAAAAAGCTGAGCCTGATTTTTTGGTCGTCGAGACCTATCTCTTGGGTGAACACCGCCTTCCCATTCGCGGCTGCCTACCTTTTTGTCGAGAGAAAAATCGACCTCACGCTCATCGTTGGCACACTTTTCTTCCTTATCCCCTACAACCTTGTGATGTATGGGGTCAACGACGTCTTCGACTACGAGAGTGATCTGCGCAACCCTCGCAAGGGTGGCATCGAAGGTGCTCTGCTTCCAAAAGAGATCCACAAAACAGTCCTTTGGGCGGGAGCCGTCACTTCCCTTCCGTTCATCGTCTATCTCACAGCCATTGGAAATTTGGCATCGAGCCTTTGGCTCGCAGTGGTACTGTTCACCGTCGTGGCTTACTCGGTAAAACATCTTCGCTTCAAGGAAGTCCCTGTTCTAGATTCGATTACTTCGGCAAGCCACTTCGTGGGCCCTCTGGTTTTCGCCCTATCACTCACCAACACAACCCTGCTCACAAATGGTCTACCGGCAGCGCTAGCGGCTTTCATTCTCTGGGGAATGGCGTCACACGCATTCGGTGCCGTTCAGGATATCAGGGCAGATCGCGAGGCTAACATCGCCAGCATCGCAACGTTCTTTGGTGCAAGAACCACGACGCGAGCAGCCTTGGTGATGTATTTAGCCGCCGGAAGCTTATTGCTAACGCTTGGAATGCCGGGAAGCCTTGTGGCAACCGCCGCAGTCCCATACATCCTGATTCTTCTGCCTCACCTGAACATCACCGACGAAACCTGTGAGAGTGCAAACAAAGGCTGGAAGCGATTTATCTACCTAAACTTCTTCGCGGGAACTGTGGTCACGCTGGTTGTGAACTACCTGTACATCACTAACGGATAACCCAGGTAATCAGAAACCTTCGATCAAACCTGCGAGCGCAGCGCGAACATGAGAGTTCCGTTTTCGGTTTGCGATGACGGTAAGCAGTGTGCCCGTTGGGGCAGGTGCCAACAAATCTGGCGGTAGCGTTTCCGATCTCTTCGCCAGAGATCTTCTCGTGACGATAACCAATCCTGGTGGCGTTGTCTTTCCACTTTTTGCTATGTCCGGCAGTCGAGCCAGAAAGAGCGTGGGCGATTTCATGCAGCAAGACCTGTCGGATTTCATCTAGTGAATGCAGGTCAACGAAGTATCTGGAAAGCGAGATTTCATTTGTTTCCCATTTGCAGGCGCCCAACCGCTTCTTTGCCGAGTCAAATGCAAAAGACCACTTATCGGTGTCTAGGTGAACGCCTATGAGTTCCTCCGCCTCGGCAATAACCAGGTCGTAACGGTCGCAACTAAATCGCTGCATCCTGGTTTTCCCAGCCGAGTATTGCCTTCCAGTTAGGTAACCAAGCTCTGCAAATAGCTCTTGGGTTCTGTCATCTTCAAGTTCACCGACGGCATTAACTTTGATCAGGTTTAGGTCGAATAATGCGAATTCCGTGGCAAAGCGAAAGGCTTCGAGATATTCCTCGAATGAACAATCCGCCTCACCCATTTGCCACGTAATTGTGCAGGAACGCTTTTCTAAATCGATTTCAATAAGACTCAGATTTCCCAAGAATTCATCTCGCTGCGTAACGTAAAAATCCCAGCTGGCTTCGCCGGTCTTTACGGAGGTCAATGAACGCATACGCATCTAAGTTACTTTGCTTACCCGACAATCTGCGCAAGGTATGGTCGATGCCGTATCCTCGCCTAATATTTACCTATGACCAAACGCAACCGCCCTTGGGGCTACCAGTCGCCAGTTGATGCTAAGCCTGCCGACTGGGAGTTGCACCCAGACACGGTTGCGGTTCGTGGCGGTTTGGCTCGCAGCGGGTTCGGTGAAACCGGCGAAGCTCTTTACCTTACCTCTGGATTCACCTACGACAACGCTGAGCAGGCCGCATCGGCATTTGCTGATGAAACCGATCACTTCCTCTACTCTCGCTTCGATAACCCAACGGTTTCGATGTTCGAGCGTCGTTTGGCTGAGCTGGAAGGAGCCGAGAACTGCAAGGCAACCGCTTCTGGGATGTCGGCGATGTTTGCATCAGTGGCCTGTCTAGTTTCGGCGGGCGACCGCGTGGTTGCCTCGGCAGCCATGTTCTCTTCGTGCTACGTGGTGCTTACCGAAATCTTGCCGAAGTGGGGCGTTGAGACCGTGCTGGTTGAAGGAAACGACGAAGCTGCCTGGACCAAGGCCCTAGAGGGCGGAGCCAAAGCCGTATTCATCGAAACACCAAGCAACCCGCTCATGGAAATCGTTGACATCCGAATGGTCTCAACCCTGGCTCATAAAGTTGGGGCAACAGTAATTGTCGACAACATAATGGCCTCCCCGGTTCTTCAAAAGCCACTAGAACTCGGTGCCGACGTAATCATGTACTCGGCAACCAAGCACATCGACGGTCAGGGTCGCGTTCTCGGCGGAGCCGTCCTAGGTTCAAACGAGTACATCAACGACCACCTCAAGCCGTTCATTCGCCACACCGGCCCGACCATGAGCGCTTTCAACGCCTGGGTGCTGTTGAAGTCACTAGAAACAATGACGATGAGAGTTGAGCGCATGACCGCAACGGCACTGCAGCTTGCCGAGGCTCTTGAGAAACACCCGAAAGTTTCTTCGGTGAAATATCCGTTCCTAAAGAGCCACAAGAACTACGAACTTGCTAAGAGTCAGATGCGCGGCGGCGGTTCGATGATTGCTATCACCTTTGACGCAACCGCGGACCAGACCTTCAAGTTCATGAACGCGCTTCAGGTGATCGATATTTCGAACAACCTCGGCGACTCGAAGTCATTGGCAACCCACCCGGCCACCACGACTCACAAACGTCTCGGCCCAGAGGTTCGAGCTAAGGTTGGAATCACCGATGGAACAGTTCGACTATCGGTTGGTCTGGAACACCCAGACGACCTGCTTAAGGACCTGTTCCAGGCCCTAGACGCAGCGTTCTAGCCCTGAATTCGATCTAGCAGCAACTTGCGCTCAGGCGCGCTTGAGCCAATCGAAATGCCGCCTTCGAGAGCATCCATAGCTCGTTCAAATCGCTCTTCGTTGTCGGTGTAGAGAGTCATCAAAGGCTCGCCCTTGGTAACGCTCTCGCCTTGAACCTTGTTCAAAACAATGCCGGCTCCGAACTGGACCGGGTCTTCCTTGCGAGCGCGTCCAGCGCCCAATCGCCAACTAGCAATACCAACTGAAAGGGCATCAAGTTCTGAAAGAACTCCGGTCTCGCTAGCAGTAACCACATGCTCGAACTTCGCCTTCGGCAAAGCCGCTTTAGGGTCTCCCCCTTGGGCCGAAATTAGGGCGTTCCATTTGTCCATGGCGCGTCCGTCGTTTAGCGCCGCGCGAACATCGACATCGCCCTTGCCAGCAAGTCGCAGCATTTCTTCGGCAAGCATGACGGTCAGGTCAACCACATCGGCTGGACCGCCACCGGCCAAAACTTCAACCGACTCTTCGACCTCTAGCGAGTTACCAATCTTGCGACCCAGAGGCGTTGACATGTCGGTCAACAGTGCCGAAACCTTGACCCCGGCGTCCTGGCCAATCTGAACCATGACCTGGGCCAATTCGCGGGCACGGGACAGGTCCTTCATGAAAGCGCCGGAACCAACCTTGACGTCTAGGACGAGGGCGCCGGTTCCTTCAGCTATCTTTTTGGACATGAT
>JBFYOM010000084.1:0-4583 GCA_041303805.1 Micrococcales bacterium | reverse complement strand
CGAGTAGCTAAGACCTAGGTCAAAAGCGCTGCCCGAGGCGTCCTGGTGGATTGCGATTAGGTTTGGTACACCCTTGCCGGCGATGTATTCGCGGCGAACTAGGTGGCCTGGGCCCTTAGGTGCTACTAGGAACAC
The DNA here is from genome assembly GCA_041303805.1 of Micrococcales bacterium. Classification (GTDB taxonomy): domain Bacteria; phylum Actinomycetota; class Actinomycetes; order Actinomycetales; family Microbacteriaceae; genus Rhodoluna. Next base: position 4,448 of record JBFYOM010000084.1, on the reverse strand, counting down.
GTCAACGTCGGCTGGTGGGGCGATGTAGCCGAAACGAACCGAGAAACCGTGACCGAAGACAAGTGCGTTTCCAGGCTTTAGGTTTGGCTCAATGTCCTGCGCATAAACGTGACGCTGGGCTGGGTCTGGGGTGAGGATCATGATGACGTCGGCCCACTCGGCAGCTTCTGCTGGGGTGACGACCTTGAGGCCCTGACCTTCGGCGGTTGCCTTCGACTTTGAGCCAGGCTTTAGGCCTACCACTACGTCTACGCCTGAGTCCTTCAGGTTTAGCGAGTGAGCGTGACCCTGGGAACCGTAACCAATGACGGCTACCTTCTTACCCTGGATGATCGAAAGGTCTGCGTCTTTGTCGTAAAAGATTTCAGCCACTGTTACTTATCTCCTTGTTTGTTGGTTTGGAAAAACTACTTGGATACCTTCTCGGTGATCGACTTTGAGCCACGGCCCATTGCCAAAATGCCGGACTGCACCATTTCTTTGATGCCGAACGGTTCGAGAATTTTGATGAATGCAGCACACTTGGACGAGTCGCCGGTGATTTCAATAATCACTGCATCACTCACGACGTCGATGACGCGAGCTCTGAATAAGGTTACTGCTTCAAGAACCTGCGAGCGCGTTGCGGCGTCGGTCTTTACCTTGATCAGCATGTGGTCTCGCTGAACTGCTTCAGGATCTAGTTCAACAACCTTGATGACGTTGATGAGCTTGTTGATCTGCTTGGTTACCTGCTCGAGCGGGGCTCCGTCGACAGAAACCACGACGGTGATGCGCGAGAGACCAGCGATTTCGCTGGTTCCCACGGCAAGTGATTCGATGTTGAAACCACGGCGGGCAAAAAGGCCGGCAACTCGGGTTAGTAGACCTGGCTTGTCTTCAACCAGGATCGAGAGAACGTGCTTCGTCATAACTACTCCCTCCCATCCCAAACTGGCGCCGCATCGCGAGCGTACTTGACTTCGTCGTTCGAAACACCGGCGGCAACCATTGGCCACACCATTGAGTCGCGGGAAACGATGAAGTCGATCACAACCGGACGGTCGTTGGTTTCGATTGCCAGTTTGATGGCCGCATCGATTTCTTCTTCTTTTTCAACGCGAATACCGAGACAGCCGTAGGCTTCGGCGAGTTTCACAAAGTCGGGAAGCATCAGCGAATCGGTGCCGGTGTGAAGGTCGGTGTTTGAATAGCGCTTGTCATAGAACAGGGTCTGCCACTGGCGAACCATGCCCAGGCTTGAGTTGTTGATAACGGCGACCTTGATTGGAATGTTGTTGATGGCACAGGTGACCAACTCTTGGTTGGTCATCTGGAAGCAGCCGTCGCCGTCGATTGACCAAACCAACTTGTCTGGCATGGCTACCTTCGCGCCCATGGCAGCTGGAACCGAGTAACCCATGGTGCCGGCACCGCCCGAGTTCAACCAGGTGTTGGGGTGTTCGTACTTGATGAACTGAGCCGACCACATCTGGTGTTGGCCCACGCCGGCGGCGTAGATTGCCTCGGGGCCAGAAAGTTCTCCGATGCGCTTGATCACTGCTTGCGGGGAAAGCTTTCCGTCTTCTGGTTCGTCGTGACCCAACGGATAGTTTTCGACCAGGTGGTCGATGGTCTTCCACCACTCCGAAATGTCCTGTTTTTTTGAACCGTAAACCTTCTTGAGTTCAGCGGTCAGTTCTGGGATCACTTCTTTGAGGTCGCCAACAATAGGGACGTCCGCAAAGCGAATCTTGCCAATTTCAGCTGGGTCGATGTCAACGTGAACAACTTTGGCTTCTGGCGCGAAGGTTTTAGCATCACCGGTAACGCGGTCGTCGAAACGAGCTCCGAGAGTGATTAGTAGGTCGGAGCGCTGTAAACCGATAACGGCTGGAACAGTTCCGTGCATACCTGGCATTCCCAAGTTTTGCTTATGGGAATCAGGGAACGCGCCTCTAGCCATGAGAGTTGTGATCAGTGGGGCGCCAACTAGTTCAGCGAGTTCCATCAACTCTTTGGAAGCACCAGCGCGAATAACTCCTCCGCCAACATAGAAAATTGGCTTCTTGGCGTTGACAATCATTTCGGCAGCGGCCTGCACCTGCTTGCCGTGAGGCTTCGTGACCGGCTTGTACCCGGGTAGTTCAACCGTAGGTGGCCAAACGAAATCGAATTTCTGATTCTGGGCGTCCTTGGTGATGTCAACTAGGACGGGACCAGGTCTGCCAGTGGTGGCGATCAAGACCGCGGCCGAGATTACCTGCGGAATATCGTTGGCGTCGGTGACTAGGAACGAGTGCTTGGTGATTGGCATGGTGATACCAACGATGTCGGCTTCTTGAAAAGCATCGGTTCCAATTAGGTGAGAACCAACCTGACCGGTGATGGCAAGCAGTGGAACCGAGTCCATGTGAGCATCGGCAATCGCGGTCACCAGGTTGGTGGCGCCAGGGCCGGAGGTAGCAATACAAACGCCGAGTCGACCACTTGCCGATGCATAACCTTCGGCGGCGTGACCTGCACCCTGCTCGTGACGAACCAAGATGTGGCGAATCTTCTTCGAATCCATGAGTGGGTCGTAAGTGGGCAGGATCGCTCCACCGGGCAACCCAAAGATGGTGTCAACACCCAAAAGCTCCAGGCTACGAATGATCGCCTGTGCTCCGGTTAGAACCTCTTTAGACATTTTTCCTCGTTCAATAAAGCGTTGGAAGCGAATTATCCGGTTACTGCACCGTTGGCTGCAGAGCCAACAAGTTTTGAATACTTCGCGAGTACACCGCGCGTGTAGCGCGGTGGAAGTGGTGCCCAATCTTTCTTACGGGCATCCAACTCTTCTGGCTCAACGAGTAGTTCGAGCGAACGAGCTGCAATATCGACTCGAATCAAGTCTCCATCGCGCACCAAAGAAATTGGTCCACCATCGGTGGCTTCCGGTGCAATGTGTCCGATGCAAAGGCCGGTTGTGCCGCCTGAGAATCGTCCGTCTGTTAATAGTAGAACATCTTTGCCCAAACCCGCACCCTTAATGGCAGCGGTAATGGCAAGCATCTCGCGCATACCGGGACCACCCTTAGGGCCTTCGTAGCGAATAACCACGACGTCACCCTTGGCAATCTTGCCTTCGGTTAGGGCATCCATGGCAGCACGCTCGCGCTCGAAAACTCGAGCTGGGCCGGTGAATTCTTCTAGGTCGAAGCCGGCGGTCTTTACCACTGCACCCTCTGGAGCCATGGAACCTCGAAGGATTGAAATTCCTCCGGTCTTGTGAATTGGGTTTGCCATTGCACGAATGATCTTGCCGTCTGGGTCTGGCGGGTTGATTGAGGCTAGGTTCTCGGCCATGGTCTTACCGGTCACGGTAAGGGCGTCACCATGCAGTAGACCTGCGTCTAGTAGCGCCTTCATCAAAACAGGGACCCCACCCACGCGGTCGACGTCGTTCATCACATAGCGTCCGAACGGCTTTAGGTCTCCCAGGTGTGGAACCTTGTCCGCGATGCGGTTGAAATCGTCTAGGGAAAGATCAACATCCGCTTCGTGCGCGATTGCGAGCAGGTGAAGCACAGCATTGGTCGAACCTCCGAACGCCATCAAAACCGCGATTGCGTTTTCGAAAGCCTTCTTGGTCAGGATGTCGCGGGCGGTGATGCCAAGACGCAAAAGGTTTACAACCGCTTCACCCGAACGGTGTGCCCAGTTGTCGCGTCGGCGGTCTGCGCTCGGTGGCGATGCGCTACCTGGCAAACTCATGCCGAGCGCTTCCGCAATAGAAGCCATGGTGTTTGCGGTGTACATTCCGCCGCACGCACCTTCGCCTGGGCAGATTGCGCGCTCAATGCGGCCAAGGTCTTCCTCTGACATCTTGCCAGCCTTGCAAGCACCCACTGCCTCGAAAGCGTCGATGATTGTGACCCAACCGGGTGCGATAGTTCCGGCATAGAGGAACACGGACGAAAGATTTAGGCGAGCAGCAGCCATCAACATACCTGGCAGTGACTTGTCGCAACCGGCTAGTAGCACTGAGCCATCAAGTCGCTCTGCCTGCATGACGGTCTCTACCGAGTCGGCGATAACTTCTCGGGAAACCAATGAAAAGTGCATTCCCTCGTGGCCCATTGAGATTCCATCGGAAACCGAAATCGTTCCGAATTCGAGCGGGTAGCCGCCGGCTGCGTGAACGCCCGTCTTAGCAGCGTCAGCTAGGCGATCCAATGAAAGGTTGCAGGGGGTGACCTCATTCCAAGAACTGGCCACACCGATTTGCGGTTTGACCCAGTCGTCATCGCCCATACCAACGGCGCGAAGCATTCCTCGCGAAGCGGTTTTTTCGATGCCGTCGGTTACGTCGCGGCTTCTTGGTTTGATATCTGCAGACATAGGTTCAAGTTTAGTGAGTCAAGGTTGTAGCCTGAAAGCATGGCAAAAAGCAATCCAGACGCTCTGACCGGCCTAGAGCTCTACAC
>JBFYOM010000083.1:0-4711 GCA_041303805.1 Micrococcales bacterium | reverse complement strand
TGTTTGCGATTCGGTGAACTGTGTGACCCTCGGGCAATTAGAGCTGAACCTCGCCGGAGGTTTCGTAGTTGGCAATCTTGTTGATTCTTCTCACGTGGCGCTCGTCGTTACTGAACGGTTCGGCGATGAAGAGTTTGATTAGACGAAGCACTTCCTCTTGCGTGTGTTGACGTGCTCCAACTGCCACGACGTTTGCGTTGTTGTGTTCGCGGGCCAGTTTGGCGGTTGATTCGTTCCAAACCAGGGCTGCGCGGATGCCTTCGACCTTGTTGGCTGCTATCTGTTCGCCGTTTCCGGAGCCACCCAGAACGATTCCGAGTGCTTCAACGCCTGCTTTTTCATCGGCGGTCACCGCGAGCGCAGCATTAATGCAGAAGCCTGGGTAGTCGTCCAGTGCGTCATAGTGGTCTGGCCCGTGGTCGAAAACATTGTGACCGTCGCGGGTCAACTCTTCGATTAGGTACTGAGAAAGCTCTAAACCTGCGTGGTCGGTGGCGATGTGGATGCGCATAGTGTCTAGGCTAGACGAGAAAGCATTATTGAATCGACAGGAAACATAACATGCCAGGTGAAAACCTAACCAGAATTGAAGCCAGCGAGCGCGCGGAACTACTCAACGTTGAGTCTTACCGCATTGAACTGGACCTAACTACTTCGGAAACTACCTTCCGTTCAAAGACGACTGTTCGCTTTAAGGCGAAGGCTGGTTCTTCAACCTTTATCGATGCCATCACTGAGACTGTGCACTCAATAACCCTGAATGGTGAGTCACTTCCTGTTTCACTTGCCGATGGCGTGCGAATTGAGCTTCCTAACCTCGCGGCTTCGAACGAACTCGTGGTTGATGCAGACATGTTCTATATGAACACCGGCGAAGGGCTACACCGCTTCGTTGACCCTGTTGACGGCGAGGTTTACCTCTACTCGCAGTTCGAGGTTCCAGACAGCCGGCGTGTGTTCTCTGTCTTCGAGCAGCCTGACCTAAAGGCAACCTTCCAGTTTGTCGCTACTACCCCAGGTCACTGGACTGTTATCTCGAACCAGACCACTCCTAAGCCTGTTGCTTTGGCAGATGGTAAGGCGTTCTGGGAGTTCACCCCTACCCCACTTATTTCTTCCTACATCACCGCACTAATTGCCGGTCCTTATGTGGGGGAAGTCTCGTCGTTGGTTTCTTCAAACGGCAAGACCATTCCGCTTGGTTTCTGGTGCCGTTCATCTTTGAAGCAGTACCTAGACCACGACTATCTCTTCGACATCACTCGCGCCGGCTTCGAGTTCTTCGAGAAGACCTTCAGCACTCCATACCCGTTCGAGAAGTACGACCAGATCATGGCTCCAGACTTCAACGCGGGCGCTATGGAGAACGCCGGTGCGGTTACCTTCAACGAGATCTATGTGTTCCGTGGTGCTTCGTCTGAAGCAATTCAGGAGCGTCGTGTTGTTACCGTGCTCCACGAGCTTGCTCACATGTGGTTCGGTGACCTAGTTACCATGCGCTGGTGGAACGACCTATGGCTAAACGAGTCGTTCGCTGAATACACCTCTACCCTGGCAACCGCCGAGGCTACCGAGTGGACCGAAGCTTGGACCACTTTCGCTTCTGGCGAGAAGTCTTGGGCATACCGTGCCGACCAGTTGCCATCTACCCACCCGATCGTTGCTGAAATCAATGACCTTGAAGACGTAATGATCAACTTCGACGGTATTACCTACGCCAAGGGGGCTTCGGTTCTAAAGCAGCTTGCCGCCTGGGTTGGTCGCGAACCGTTTGCTGCCGGTGTTGCCGAGTACTTCAAGAAGCACGCCTTTGGAAACACCGTGCTAGCAGACCTGCTCACCGAACTGGAGAAGGCTTCTGGCCGTGACCTCTCTGCTTGGTCGAAACAGTGGTTAGAGACCGCTGGTGTGAACAAGCTAGAGCTTGACCTGGATGTTGATGGCACTGGTGTTATCACCAAGTTTGACGTTTTGCAGTCGGCAATCGCAGAACACCCAACCATTCGCGACCACCGCATGGCTATCGGGTTCTACAACCTAGTCGACGGCAAGTTAGTTCGTTCAATGCGTGAAGAGCTAGATATCTCGGGAGTGTCAACCGCGGTACCTACCTTTGTTGGCAAGGCTCGCCCCGACCTAATCCTTCTAAACGACGACGACTTGGCTTACGCCAAGATTCGCCTAGACGCAGACTCTTGGAAGTTCGCACTTGCCAACCTAGACAAGTTCGAAGACTCCTTGGCTCGCACCATGGTTTGGATGGCCGCTTGGGATGCAACTCGCGACGGCGAAACCGCTCCAAGCGAATTCATCAAGCTAGTTCTAGGCAACATTCAGGCGGAGACTCAAGGGTCGGCACTTCAGACCCTACTTCGCCAGTTGGTTACTGTGGCAAACCTTTACGTTGCTCCAGAAACTCGTGAAGCAACCGTAACCGCGGTTGGCAAGCGTCTTTGGGAGCTCGCTCAGGCAGCAAAGCCTGGCTCTGACGCCCAGCTGATGTTTGTTCGCTTCATGGCTAAGTTCGCTAACACTGCCGAACTTGGCGACGTCCTAGACGGCCTACTAGGCGGTTCAATCAAGCTAGGTGGCTTGACCATCGACCAGGACCGTCGTTGGGAACTTCTTATCGGGCTTGCAGCACTTGGTCGCGTTGACATGTCGGTTATCGAAGCAGAACTTGCCAAGGACAACACCGCCAACGGCCAGAAGGCTGCCTTCCACGCTGAAGCGATCATTCCTACGGCAGCGGCAAAGGCTAGCGTTTGGAAGAAGCTAACCGAGGACACCGAACTTTCCAACACCCTGGTTGGCGAAGGAAGCTTGGCGTTCACTGAAGTTTGGGACACCGCACTTCTGGATGGCTTCGTCGACAAGTACTTCGAGATGGTTCTTCCGGTCTGGGAATCGCGCACCTTCAAGATTGCCGAATACCTGATCGAACTGCTCTACCCAACCCCGTTGGCATCGGACGCACTCGTTGCAAAGACCAAGAGCTTCATCGAGCGCCCAGAGATTGCGGCAATTCCAGCTCTCAAGCGCATCATCGTTGAGAACCTAGCCAACGTTGAACGTGCTCTAAAGGCTCAGAAGGCCGACCGCTAGGAAACTCATGAACGCCGCCTGGTTTACCGAATTCTGGAACGACTACCAGACACCAATTCAAATCGTCTTGGTGTTGGTAATCGCTGTAATCGGGCGGGCTTTACTGCTCGTTTCGGTGAAGCGAGTCGTTGCGGGAGTCGTATCCGGCGTCAAATCTGAAGCTAAGGCGGTGGCGGTCGATTCCGAATCGCCACTGGCCAAGGCTCGGGTGGTTCAGAGAACCAAGACCATCGGCTCGGTGCTTTCAAACTTCATCACCTGGGGCATCGCCCTGGTCACCGTGACCATGATTCTCGGAGAAATCGGCGTTGAGGTTGGCGCACTAATTGCCGGGGCTGGAATCTTGGGCGCTGCGGTTGGTTTCGGCGCTCAGTCTTTAGTTCGTGACCTCATCAGCGGCTTGTTCATCGTCTTTGAGGATCAGTACGGCGTTGGAGACGTGGTTGACCTCGGAGAAGTCAAGGGTGTGATCGAAACCGTGGGGCTTCGAGTAACCCAGGTTCGCGACGTTGAGGGAACTCTTTGGTACGTGCGCAATGGCGAAATCATCCGCGTGGGTAACAAATCTCAAGGGTTCACTCGAGTCGTGATCGATCTTTCTTTCGACATCAATGTTGACCTTGAAAAAGCTCGCACGGCAATGCTTGCGGCAGCAACCGCAGTTGCGAAGTCTGGCGAATACGGGTCACTCCTAATTGGCAACGCGGAAGTCTGGGGAATTCAGTCGCTCTCTGGTGATTCACTGGTCATTCGCCTAGTCCAGCAGGTCACGCCAAAGGGCGGCGACGACGTTGGTCGTGAACTTCGCTCAGCCCTTGTTGCCAGCTTGAAGAAGGCAAGACTCCACCTCGCTGCATCCGGCAACAGCTTCACCGTGAACCTCAACAAATAAAGTGGACGAACAGCTTTTCAAGGACCTCGGCGGAAGCCAAACCTTCACGAAACTCGTCGATAAGTTCTACGACGGAGTCAAAGACGATCCTCTGCTTCGCCCGATGTATCCGGAAGAAGACCTAGGGCCCGCCAAAGAACGTCTTCGGATGTTCCTCGAGCAGTACTGGGGTGGCCCACACACTTACTCAGAGCAGCGCGGGCATCCTCGCCTTCGCATGCGACACAACGTTTTCCCAATAACTCCGGCCGCCAAGGATGCTTGGCTTACTCACATGAGAGCTGCGGTAGACAGCCTAGAACTACCTCCACTGCACGAAGAAATGCTTTGGGATTACCTTCAGCGCGCAGCGATTTCGCTGGTCAACATGATGGAACGTTAGAGAGTCTGAGCGACCTTAGAAAGAATGTGCCCATTCATTGGGCTTAGACGAACCCATCCTTGGGTTTCATAGACAGGCACTACTTCGTTCTCGGTAAGGAAACCTAGGCCAGCAGCCACGAAAGCCGCTCCAGTTGGCACCTTGGAATCGAACTGCATGGCACGACCCCAAATTTCGCCACGAATTCGGGCTGCGATTGGCCCACCAACTGATTCAGGTAGCGAGTCTGCTACTTCGGCAATGCCCGACTTCGCGATTTCGGTGAGAACGGTTTCATCGACCTCGCCGATTTGCTCCCAACCACTTCGCGGCGGAGAAACACCAGCCCAAGG
>JBFYOM010000082.1:0-4728 GCA_041303805.1 Micrococcales bacterium | reverse complement strand
ATAGACACCCAGCGCCCAGTTCTCCAGAAAGCTGGAATCTCAATTCACTCGATCGATAAGTTCCCTCGACTACTCGACTACCTGACGCCAAAGAAGGTTCGAATCGCGGATGCCAGCCGAGTTCGTCTCGGAGCTCACCTAGCGCCAGGAACCACAATCATGCATGAAGGCTTTGTGAACTTCAATTCCGGCACCCTTGGCACGGCAATGGTTGAAGGTCGCATTTCTCAAGGAGTGCTTGTTGGTGAAGGTTCCGACATTGGAGGCGGTGCCTCAATCATGGGCACACTTTCTGGCGGAGGTAAACACAAAGTTTCCATCGGCGCCAGAGCTCTACTTGGCGCCAACGCGGGTGTTGGCATTTCTATTGGTGACGACAGTGTGGTTGAAGCCGGGCTCTACATCACCTCAGGCACCAAGGTGACCATCCTTGATGATCAACCAGAACTAACCGTAAAGGCCGCCACGCTCTCCGGAGTGGCCAACCTTCTGTTTCGAAGAAACTCTCAAACGGGCCGGGTAGAAGTAATGCCGAGAGAGGGCGTTGGAATCGTCCTCAACTCGGCACTACAGAATTTGTAATTACTGAACTACTGGCAAACCTGTCAGTGACGCTGCACTAGCTACCGCTCCACCGTCGGTGAGGTTAGTGAAGCCCAGCGACTTCATTTGTTCGATGGCTGCAGCCGAACGGTTTCCGCTGCGGCAGTAAACAACGTAGTTACCAGCTGGGTCTAGGGTTGCAACCTTAGCTGCGAAGTCTGAGCCCTGGACATCCATAAGCACGGCACCTTCTAGGTGACCCTCAGCGTATTCGGCAGGGGTTCTAACATCGATCACTGCGGTGATGGTGGTCATGTCCACTGGCTCTGCTGGAGCACACGCGGTGACACCAAACATGATTCCTAGGGCGGCGAATAACGCCACGACACTCTTGATTAGTTTGTTCATTTGACTTCCTTTCGTATACCCCCTAGGGTATAGGAAGAAGGAGCAAAATGCAACTCGAATCAACAGAATTAAAAGCAGCCCGCGACCGCCTAATGCGCGCTCAGGGTCAAATCATGGGAATCGTGAAAATGATCGACGAAGGTCGTGACTGCACTGACTTACTAACGCAACTGAGCGCAGCATCCACAGCGCTAACTCGCGCAGGGTTCAGCATCATTGCCACCGGAATGGCTCACTGCGGAACCGACGCAGAAGGCACCGCCAACCGTGAGGCTTTAGAAAAAGCGTTCCTCAAGCTGGCATAGAGATGAAAACCGTAATTGTGGGCGGCGTTGCCGCAGGTATGTCGGCGGCCACCAGGCTTCGTCGTTTACAAGAGTCGGCTGATATAACCGTTTATGAAATGGGCGAGAATGTCTCTTACGCAAATTGTGGCCTGCCCTACTTCCTGAGCGACACCATCTCGGATCGCAGCGCACTTCTTCTTCAAACTCCGGCATCCCTTCACAGCAGATTCCGCCTTGATGTGAAGGTGAAGCACCGCGTCAATCAGATCAACCCCGCCGAAAAAACTGTCACAGTAGAAAACCTAGAAACTGGAGAATCTTTCGTCGATTCTTACGATTACCTAGTTCTGGCTACGGGTGCCACTCCAAGAAAGCTGAACATCCCTGGCATCGAGAGAGCGCTTTCCCTACGTGATGTTGCAGATGCCGACTCACTAAAGGCTTCGATTCAAAACAGCAAAACTAGGACCGCTGTAATCATCGGTGGAGGTTTTATCGGAATTGAAACTGCGGAAAACCTAATTCACGCTGGTTTCGCAGTTCACATCGTCCAACGCGGCAACCAACTCCTAAGTCAGGTTGAGCCTGAAATCGTCGAGGTATTTCAGAAACACCTCGAAGCAAACGGAATCAAACTTCACTTCAACAGTGAAGTGACCGAGATCCAACCAGAAAGCGTTTCGATCAACGGACGCCCAATCGCCTGCGATTTGGTTGTATCAGCGGCTGGTGTCGAACCAGATAATAAGTTGGCGAGACAAGCGGGACTAAAGTTTGGCTCAACCAAGGGCCTCTGGGTCGACGAAAGCCAGCGCACCAGCAACGAGTTTATTTTTGCCGCTGGTGATGCAGTTGAAAAGAACGATTACTTCACGGATGACGAAACCCTCGTTCCTTTGGCAAACCTTGCAAATCGCCATGGGCGCCTAATCGCAGATGCGATTGCTGGCCTCGATGTTAAAACCAGCCAAGCGATTAGCACTGCAATCATCGGTGCCTTCGGTATGGCGCTGTCAACCACTGGCCTAAGCCCAGCAAAGGCTCGCTCAAACGGAATTGCCCACCAGGTAATTCACATTCACCCTGGAAGCCACGCCGGCTACTACCCAGGCGCCAAACGCATTTCGATGCTGGTCCTGTTTGACCCAGAAACGGGGAAACTTCTCGGCGCCCAAGCAGTGGGTGAAGACGGTGTCGATAAGCGCATCGACGTCATCGCAACCGCCATCTTTGGTGGGCTAAATGTGAATGACCTCATGGATCTAGAACTTGCCTACTCTCCGCAGTACGGTTCGGCAAAGGACCCAATCAACCACGCGGGCTACGTTGGCAACAACGTCCTCAGCGGTCGCACACCTACGTTCCAGTGGCACGAACTTGAGGCTGAAGTTGCCAAGCCGAACACCGTTTTGGTTGACGTGCGAACCGCTTCTGAGAACCAAGCCGGAACTACTCCGAACTCAATTAACATCAGCGTGGACGACCTACGTAACCGAATCGATGAACTAAAGGGCAAGCGCGTCCTAGTTCACTGCCAGGTAGGTCAGCGCGGCCACACGGCAACCCAAATACTTCGAGGACACGGGATTGAAGCCCTCAACCTCGACGGCGGCTACCTAACTTGGCGAGCCGGTCAAGATGCAAAAGAAAGAAACTAACCATGTGTCAAAAAGTCACTTGCCGCAAGTGCGGTAAAGCTACCTGGTCTGGCTGCGGCCAGCACGTCAGCCAGGTTATGCGCGGTGTTCCAAAGTCGGAACAGTGTCAGGGTCACCAGAACGACCCAAAGAAGCCAGGATTCTTCGCTCGCCTAATGGGTGCGAAGTAGTAATAAGGAGAAAATATGTGCTCACCAGCATCTTGTAACAGCTGCGGTAAGGTCACTTGGGCTGGCTGTGGCCAGCACATTGAGGAAGCTCTAGCGGGCTTCCCTCAAGACCAGCTCTGCACCTGCGGACAGTAGTTATTTAAGTAAGTCGCCCTCACCGGTTGGTGGGGGCGACTTGCATTTCTTACCGATTACGTCCAAGCACCCAAGATTGCGCCAGCAACTGTGAGAGCAAGAACGTCCTGTCCAACTTCAATAAGCCAAACTTTGAGCGATCTAAACACTCGACCATCTGGCTGTCCAAACATGCGGTGAGACAAGGAACCGAACGCTGTGAAACCCACCGAAAGCAAAAATCCGTAAAGGGCGCCGTCCAGAGCACCAAAGCCCGGAGTTGCAGCACCTATGAACTCAAGAGCGAATGCCAAGGTGGCAACCTGAATCAACGCAGCCAGGTAAGTTCCACCGAACATCAGACCGGTCTCGGCGCCCGTCATCTTGGTAGGTTCCGTTGGTAGGGTCCCGCGCAGTGCCTTCATCCATACTGGGTAGAAAGTCTTTGGGCCGAACCAAACTGCGCCAATAACGAATGAGCTAAGCGAAGCCACGAAGACTGAAAGCCAGTTTATTTCTAGATTCATCGGTTTTCCTTCTCTATACGTTGAAACGGAACTCCACGACATCGCCATCGTGCATGACGTACTCTTTGCCTTCCATGCGAACCTTGCCGGCAGCCTTAGCGTCGGCCATAGTTCCTGCGGCATCTAGGTCGGCGAAGGAAACGATTTCGGCCTTGATGAAGCCGCGCTCAAAGTCTGTGTGAATAACACCGGCAGCCTGAGGTGCTTTGTCACCGGTTCGGATGGTCCAGGCTCGAGTTTCCTTCGGGCCGGCGGTTAGGTAGGTCTGCAGCCCTAGAGTGCGGAAACCAACGCGAGCAAGCTGGTCAAGACCAGACTCCCCTAGGCCGAGTGACTCAAGAAGTTCGTTTGCCTCTTCAGCGGTTAGGTCGATCAGTTCGCTCTCAACCTTGGCGTCCAGGAATACAGCCTCAGCCGGTGCCACAAGGTCCGCGAGCGCTTTCTTCTTTGCAGGGTCGGTCAGGATGCTTTCGTCCACGTTGAAAACGTAAAGGATTGGCTTGGCGGTTAGGAGGCCCAGCTCCTTGATTGGAGTTAGATCTACCTTGGTCGCGCTGAGCGGCTTGCCGTCGTTTAGTTCTTTTAGGGCTTCGTCAACCACGTCGAGAGTTGAAGGGTCAGCCTTCTTTCCCTTCACTTCCTTCTCAATGCGCGTGCGAGCTTTTTCGAGGGTCTGCATGTCGGCCAGGATTAGTTCGGTGTTGATGGTCTCGATATCTGAGTGGGCATCGACCTTACCGTCAACGTGAATTACGTCTGGGTCAACAAAGCCTCGTACCACCTGAGCGATTGCGTCGGCCTCACGAATGTTTGCAAGGAACTGGTTTCCAAGGCCTTCACCCTCTGAAGCACCGCGCACGATGCCGGCGATGTCGACAAATGAAACCGGCGCCGGAAGGATGCGTTCGCTGCTAAAAATCTCGGCAAGGCGGTTCAGGCGCGCGTCTGGAAGGTTCACCACACCAACGTTTGGCTCGATCGTGGCGAACGGGTAGTTCGCTGCGAGCACGTTGTTTTTAGT
>JBFYOM010000081.1:0-4742 GCA_041303805.1 Micrococcales bacterium | reverse complement strand
TGGCCTTAAGTGCTTCCTGGAACCAAACATGCTGATCGCTCGAGTGATTCGGAACGATGTCAACGAAGATTCGAATTCCGGCAGCATGGAGTTTCTCGACCATCTCGTCAAACTCTGCCAAAGTGCCAAGACGAGGATCAACGTCTCGATAGTCGGCAACGTCGTATCCGCCGTCGGCGAGTTCAGATGGATAGTGAGGGCTCAACCAAACTGCGTCCACGCCAAGTTGCTTTAAATACTCGATGCGGCTGATGATTCCCTTTAGGTCGCCGATTCCGTCTCCGTTGTTGTCGGCAAAACTACGCGGATAAATCTGATAAACGACGGCTTGACGCCACCAGTTCTTTGGACCTTTTAGGAAAGTGTGTTCAGACATAGCACCAATCATATTGGAGCAAAACTAGACTTGCAGTCATGAAGTCCTTGTTAGGTAAGTTTTTAGCAACTGTCGCCGGCGCATTTTTTTTCGCCTCTAGAGTTGCTAACTCAATCGCCTATCGAATCAAACCCAAAGCTGCAAGAAACGACTACGAATCAGGTAACCGGTTTGCAGTTGTATTCAACGGGCGACCGAATTTCATTTACCAACTAAAACTTTGGCTGCCAGCGTTCGAATTGCTCGGTGAACCCTTCGACATTTTGTTGCGCGACGAGGACCTTGTTAAACATGTGAAAAAGATCACCAACCGTAAAGTTTTTTTAATTGATGACTACGCGACTCTGGAGTCAAACGCGAACTTGAAATTGATTTTTTACGTGAACAATGCTCCGAATAATTCAGACGCCGTTAAGTACACCAACTACACCCACGTTCAGCTTCTTCACGGAGACAGCGAGAAAACTGCCTCATTTAATCCGGTCACCAGCATGTTCACAAAAATCTTTGTTTCGGGTCAGGCGGCGGTTGACCGTTATGAGAGAAATGGTGTTCTGGTGCACCCCAAAAAGTTCGTCTTGGTTGGCCGGCCTCAATTAGGTGAGATCAAAGTCATTAAGGCGGTTAATAACTCAAAGAAGAAAACAGTTTTGATTGCACCGACTTGGGGTGGGTCGGCGGCCGGTGAAACTTACACAAGTCTTAGCCTGGCGCCCGCTTTCGCCAAAGAATTAGTTTCCCTAGGCCACCGAGTCGTCTTTCGCCCGCACCCGTTCTCGCACACCAAGGCAAGTGACCGAGCAATCATCAAGGAAGTTCACGAGATCCTTGCGGCCGACTCAAATAAACATGTCTTTGGAGCTGCTGCTGAACAAGACCTGCCGATCACCGACTGCATAAACATGTGTGATCTTGCAATCAGCGATCTCTCTGGAATTGTTAGCGATTGGCTCTACTCACTTAAGCCATACATTCTTGTGAGCATGGACGAATCAAAGGATGCTTTTGAGAAGCGCTACCCAATTGCCTCAGGAGCCTCCGTGGTAACACCTGGGCAACGTTTGGAGAGTGTTCTGGTCGACACCGAAGCCAAGCTTGAAAAACGTATTGAGATTCGCGAGTACTACATCAAGGACGCTGACTCTAACGATGTCTCTGCGTTGTTTGTTCGAGAAACCGAAGCCATTTTGGGTAAGAAATCGGGGAGCGGGGCTAAGTAGTCTCACCTGCTCTTACTAGCCTAAACTTGGGGTTATGTCTTTACAGGTCGTAATTCTTGCCGCTGGAATGGGTACACGTTTGGCCCGTCCGCTGCCAAAGCCACTAACCGAACTTCGCGATGGTCGCTCCATTATGAAGCAGCAGATCGATAACATTAAGGCCGGTTTCGGTGAAACCTACCGAATAATGATTGTGGTCGGCTTCAAGTTGGAAGCCATCATCGAGCGTTTTCCAGAAGCGACCTTTGTATACAACGAACTTTACGACCAGACCAACACCTCCAAGTCTTTATTGAAGGCTTTGAAAGCATCCGGCGACGGTGGCGTTCTGTGGATGAACGGCGACGTGGTTTATGACCCAGAGGTTCTAAATCGCGTAAAGCCGCAAATCGAAGCGAACCAGTCGTTCATCGTGGTCAACACCTCCAAGGTCAGCGACGAAGAGGTCAAATACACCCTCGACGCCGAAGGCTTCATCAACGAACTTTCCAAGGTAGTAGTCGGTGGTCTCGGTGAGGCGGTTGGCATCAACTACGTTTCCGCTAACGACAAAGCCAAGCTGATTGCCCGCCTGGATGAAGTTGGCGACCAAGATTATTTCGAGCGTGGCATCGAGGTTGCCATCGAGCAGGATGGTCTAAAGTTCCAGGCCATCGACATCTCAGATCTCTACGCCATCGAGATTGACTTCGACGAAGATCTTCAGCGCGTCAACGAAATGTTCTAAGGAGCAAAATGTCTCAGAACTTCAAAGTGACCAAGGCGCTAATTCCTGTTGCCGGCCTTGGAACTAGATTCCTCCCTGCTACCAAGGCAATGCCAAAGGAAATGCTTCCGTTGGTCGATAAGCCGGTTATTCAGTACGTCGTGGAAGAAGCTGTTGCAACCGGACTGACCGACATCCTGATGATCACTGGCCGCAACAAGAGTGCCCTCGAAAACCATTTCGACCGAGTTGCCGAGCTTGAGCAGACCCTTATGGCGAAGGGTGACGAAGACCGACTCGAGCAAGTTCAAGAGTCAACCGAATTGGCCGACATTTACTACACCCGCCAGGGTGACCCAAAGGGTCTAGGTCACGCGGTTTTGACCGGCAAACAGCACATCGGGGATAACTCGTTTGCCGTGCTTTTGGGTGACGACGTAATCGATGCTCACGACCCGCTGCTAAAACGAATGATTGAAGTGCATGAAGCAACCGGCGACAACGTAATTGCACTAATGGTTGTCGATCCGGCGGATATATCGATGTATGGCTGCGCCGCCGTTACCGAAACCGATGAAGCCGACGTTGTGATTGTGAACGCCCTAGTTGAGAAGCCCGCGGTTGCCGATGCTCCGTCGAACCTGGCAGTGATTGGTCGATACGTGCTTCGCCCGGAGATGTTCAAGCTCTTGGAGGAAACCCAACCAGGACGCGGTGGCGAAATCCAGTTGACTGATGCCCTTGAAGCAGCCGTTGCCGAACCTTCGGTGGCTGGCGGCGTTCGAGGAATCGTGTTTACTGGGGACCGCTACGACACTGGCGACAAGGTTGGATTCTTGAAAGCGGCCATGATTCTTGGCACCCGTCGTGACGACATTGGTCCAGAGCTCAGTGCCTGGCTCAAGGAATACGCGAAGAGCCTCTAGCGTTCCAACTTGCAGGCGGGTGTTCCGCCGGGCAATTTGTGTCGGTACTTAGCCGTGAGCCAATAAATGCCCGCTCCTGCCCAGGTAAATGGTGGAACTACAGCCAATGCGCCGAGGGCTCGAAGTAAAACATTTGGTTGCATCCGAAGAAGTTTCGCTACCGCCTTGTGTCCCGAATAGTTTTCACCGGCAACATTTAGGTAAACCTTTTTTTCGGTTTGCTCGCGAGCAAGGCCAAATTCTTGCAATCCGGCCCACTGGTATGGGATTGCCGTCACTTTAGGCTTCGATGCTTTGACGATGAAATTGGCAGACGTGGTGCAGAACCCGCAATCGCCGTCGAAGATGAGTGTGATCACTTGTTGAGCATCGACCTCACTCGAGGAACAACCTCGGTGGCATACAGTTCGATGCACTTCATTACCTGCTCGTGCGGTGTCGGGCCGGTGACGTACTTGAGATCGAAACGATTTGCGCCAACTGATTCGATGGCATGAACAATTTTCTTGGCAACGGTTTCTGGCGAACCAACGTAGAGAGACCCGTGATTGACCTCTTGAATGAAGTGATCGATGCTCATCGGCCCCCATCCGCGTTCGCGACCAATACGTCCGAAGCTGATTGCGTAGTTTGGCCACTGCTGCTCGAAGGCTTCGTCGTCGGTCTCGGCGATGTGCCCTGGTGAGTGAATTGAGATTGACAAATCCGCCTTGCCGAACTGGGTGAGGCTCTCGCGATAAAGCTTTGCGAATGGGGCGAACCTTGCTGGATCGCCGCCGATGATGGCCAGAGCCATCGGGATTCCTAAGCGTGCGGCGCGAATTACCGACTCGGGACTTCCGCCCACACCCACCCGAAGGCGAATGTTTTTGTCTTCGGTCTTGGGGTATACCTGCAGATTGTTTAGTGGTGCCCTAGTGGTGCCCGACCAGGTGATCGGCTCTTCGGTGAGAAGTTCCTTGAGGAGTTCTAGCTTCTCCTCAAAAAGAACCTCATAGTCCTGCATGCTGTATCCGAAAAGCGGGAAAGACTCTATGAATGAGCCACGACCGGCGGTGATTTCGGTGCGCCCACTGGACATGGCGTCGATTGTGGCGAAGCGCTGGTAAACGCGAACGGGATCTTCACTGGAAAGCACGGTCACACCGGTTCCCAGGATGATGTTTTTCGTGGTGGTCGCAAGCCCGGCAAGAACCGTATCTGGTGCAGAGATGGCAAAGTCGTCGCGGTGGTGTTCGCCCACATTGAAGTTGTCTAGACCCAATTCATCGGCAAGTTGGCCCTGGGCAATCAGGTTGCGAATGGTAAGACCTGCGGAAATCGGGTTGCCGTCAAGGTCATTGGACATGTCGCCAAAGGTGTCGAGCCCAAATCTTACTTTTGAATTAGTGGTCATAGTTGCTGTAAACCGCTCTGTTGAAGCAAATGTTCCCGCTAGTCGGCTGCGGCCAGCTGTCCGCAGGCTCCATCGATTTCCTTGCCGCGAGTGTCGCGGAGGGAGGTTGGCACTCCGG
>JBFYOM010000080.1:0-4791 GCA_041303805.1 Micrococcales bacterium | reverse complement strand
GCCGCGTAGCTAGAAATGCAGCAGCTTTGCCTCTTTCAAACGAAGATCTTCGAGGTGCCGCGGTTTCGGCTGCCTGGCTTCATGACGTGATCGAAGACAACGAAAAATACGATGCCGCAACGCTTTTGTCACTTGGCATTCCCCAGGTCGTCGTGGACGCCGTTTTGTTGGTCAGCGACATGAAAGAAATGAAGAGCCCTTCCGAGAGCCCAATCCAGAAGAAGGCCGTTGAGGCAAATCGGAAGTTCCCCTACTACGAAGCCATCAAGGCCAGCCCGTTAGCTCGTGCCGTGAAACTTGCTGACTTGGCGGACAACTGCAATGAGCAGCGAGTAGTCGAGCTTATCGCCACAGGTAGCCCAATCAGCGACGGTAAATACCCTCTAGCGCTTGCAGTTCTTGAGCCAAACGCCGAAGAGTGGGCTTGGTTCAACAAGGCGATCAAGAAAGTTCCAGATCGAATCATTTACATCGACATGGACAACGTCATTGTTGATTTTGAGACCGGGATCGGGGCTTTGGACCCGAAGGTTCGTGCCCAATTCCCGAACGATGAAGGCATTGACGATGCTGAGGGAATCTTCGGTCTGATGGCTCCTTACCAAGACTCGGTTGAGGCGGTAAAGCAATTGGCCGAGCACAACGAGGTCTACATCCTGTCAACGGCTCCATGGAATAACCCTTCCGCCTGGAGCGACAAATTGAAGTGGGTCCACAAGCACTTCGGTGAAAAGCAGTTCGACGAAGAGGGGAAGACCAACTGGCTCTTCAAGCGTCTGATCATCAGCCACCACAAGCACCTCAACCACGGCGAATACTTGATCGATGACCGTTTGGCCAACGGAGCCAAGCACTTCAAGGGTATTCACGTTCACTTTGGCGATGTGAGCGCTAAGGAACAGAGAGACGGCACTTTCAAAAACTGGACCCAGGTTCTTGAAGCATTCAAACGTGACGGTCTGCTCGGAAGGTAAACAGCCAGCTTTTGATGGCTTAGAAACTCAAATCTGACACGCCCTATTGGGTGATTAGACTTTAGAGGTATTAGGTGGGGGAACTTTGATTGATGCGTTGAAACTTCCGGGCGTTAGTATCGCAATTGATGCCGATGACTACGTCTTCTATGCCAGTGCGGTCAACTATTTTCCAGTCGTAAGAAGCGTTACGGTTCAGGCTGCTGCTGGGGTCAGTTACGAAAACCACATCCTCATGGTTTCGGTCACGTCGCTTGGAAAACTTATGTCGCAACCGTTCATGGTTACCTTGGGGAGAATCAGCGAAACTGAGCCGATTCATGTGCCAATCCGCCTGCAGTGGAACGCTGCAGACCTGTGGGACGTCGTCGAGACCCAGCCATCCGAGATTAACGTAGAACTGCACCACGGGGACAAAGTTGTTCACCGAGAAGTTTTGCCAATCGAAATTGCTAGCCCATCGGTTTGGGCCGCTCCTAACCGAGGGCTAATGCGCTTAATCGCTGCATTTGTTCAGCCAAACCACCCATCGCTTATTCCCGTAATCAACAATGCCGGCGAGCTTCTCAAGGCTCGCGGCCGCAGCGCTTCGTTTTCCGGTTATCAAAGCATGGACCAGGTGCCTCACATGGTGGAGGCTCTCTGGGATTCAATGCAGTCCATGAACATCGCCTATTCGAATCCACCAGCAAACTGGGGTGGCCGCGGGCAAATGATTCGAAACCCGCAACAGGTTCTCGAAGATCGCGTTGGAACCTGCATTGACACGGCAGTAACTTTTGCCGCTCTTTTGGAGAACGTCGGGCTTTGCCCGGTAATTGCGATAACCGATGGGCATGCCTGGGTTGGCTATTGGTCATACGACATGGAGAACAACCCTCGGATCCATAACGAGTCGGTCAGCCACATCAGCGACCTAGTGAATTACATGGACTTGGCTAACCCGAAACTTGTATTCATCGAGTCAACAATGATCACCGACATGGTGAACAAACAGTCCTTGAAAGATGCTGTTGCAAGAGGAACAGAAAACGTCAAGAACTATGAAACCCTCGGCCACAACGCCAACATCTCAGTAATCGTGGACATTACCGTTGCCAGGGGTAACGCAACCGGCCGCGGCATCCAGCCGATTCCCGCCCGTGTGATTCGTCCGGACGGAACTGTTGAGGTTCACGAATACCGTCCTGCGGAATTCAGCTACAACAAGTTCATCGACAAGCTTTCGCAAGATGTTCAAAACTCCGGGCGAGCAGCAAACGTTCTAGACATTCAGGTTCCACCACGCATGCAGGCCTGGCTCGATTCCCTTCTTGATCAGAGTTTGAGGAATCCTCTAATCAACTTCCGCAATCCTTCTAGCAGTCTGCAACTGGTTTCGGCAGAAGGCATTTTGGCACCACTCGAAGACATGCTGGTAAAGGGAGAAGAATTCACTTTCGTCTCGGACGACCGCGTTTCAGATCAAGCGGGAACTCGCGGAGAGAGCCTAATTTACGCTCAAGAAGCGGTTGCCAAAGGGTTGGCAGCACGCCACTTGATGACCCGCTTTAACAGCGCCGAGTCAAATAAACGTCTTCGCCGTATGCAGGTCAGCGCCAAAGGGATCTTTGAAGAGACCGGCTCTAATGAGCTTCACCTAGCGCTCGGAGAATTGGTTTGGAGCCCTAAGGGTAAAGCGGAAGTTCGCTCGCCACTAATCCTGATTCCCGTCAACGTAACTTCAAAGAATAGGCACCAAAGTTTCTTCCTTACTCTAGACACCGCCTCGCAGGTAACCCCTAACTATTCTTTGGTGCAACTTTTCAAGCGGGAAACCGGAATCGACCTTTCGATGCTGTCGGAGCTGAGTTCGGATAACTGGGGAATCGACGTCAAGGCAACCCTGGAAGCGGTTCGTCAGGCAATCGCAGACAACGGCCTGAAGGGTGCTCGCGTAGATGAGAGCGCACATCTTGGCTTCTTCAACTTTGCCGCCTATCGAATCTGGCGAGACCTGGTGGAGAACTGGCAGACGTTCGAAAAGAACCCACTGGTCAAGCACCTAATTTATTCGCCGACCTCTCCATTTGAAGATCCAGCTAAGCAAGAGAAGGAACACGACTTAGACGAACTTGTTGCCAGCCTCCCGATCGAAGCGGATTCCTCGCAAGCGCTTGCGGTAGCCGAAGCGCTCGCGGGTAAAACCTTTATCCTTCAAGGCCCGCCGGGCACCGGTAAGAGCCAAACCATCACCAACCTTTTAGCTCGAGCGCTGCACTCTGGAAAACGAGTTCTTTTTGTAGCTGAGAAAAAAGAAGCGCTGGACGTGGTGAAACGCCGTCTGGAGTCGGTTGGGCTGGGAGATTTCTCGCTTGACCTGCACGACAAGGCGATGAGCCCCAAGGCAGTGAAGCAACAACTACTCACTGCTGTGAATAAGGTG
Source organism: Micrococcales bacterium (assembly GCA_041303805.1). Classification (GTDB taxonomy): domain Bacteria; phylum Actinomycetota; class Actinomycetes; order Actinomycetales; family Microbacteriaceae; genus Rhodoluna. The sequence continues at coordinate 1,392 of JBFYOM010000080.1, read as the reverse complement.
TTCGAATCAGACACAGTTGGTTACGAGAGTTACCTCAGCGCCTATGACCAAGCGGTGCGCCCAATGATCAGTTACCGAGATCGACTTCACGAGGTAGGCGACTTTGGCGAATCGGTTTACACTGCGGCAGATAAATATCTAGCTGTGACGGGTGACCTTGCCCTGCCGGTCAGCGGCGAATTTGTTTCCACGGCAACTCCTGCCCTTCGAGAACAGATTCTCGAAAACTTTAAAACCATGTCGAACACGGGTGCTGAATTGCCAACCACCAAGTCCAACGACTGGTTCATCACCCCCCTGACGGAGCAATCCACCGAACTTCTCGCTTCGATCAAGGGCTCACTTGAGAAACTTGCACCACTGTTCGACCGAGTCAGAACCGACCAGGTAGTACTTGACTACCTGAAGACCGTGGAGAGCCGCAAGGAATTCGCGCTAACCAAAGTCTTGTCATTTACAGGCGTTGCTTCACTTGAACCAGCCAAGGCTTTAGGGGCTGAAGCCCGAGCCCAACGCGCCAAAGCCATCGATGCCATGACTGCTCTAGGTGGCCAGCTTAGCCAGATTCCAGTCGACCTCAGGAACCTAAGCCTCATAAATCCTGAAAATGAGATTCTGGCTGTGGCCGAGGCGAATGCCAGTAACTTCCTAACCAGAGGATCCAAGCTTGGGAAAATCCAGAAGCGCATTAACTCGATTTTGGGTTCAGAAGCAATTCAAGACCCTGCATTACTTTCGCCAATGCTCACCCTGTTCCGAGACGTTCGCGATTCCGCAGCCAAGGCACTCGCAGAGGTGCAATCTGTTTCGGGTTTGAATTTCGACCCAACCCAATCGCTTTTGAATAAAGACACATTTGCTTCGGTTTCGGCGCAACTGCAGAAATTGGAAGCCCTGGCAACCTTCAGCGAAGTTCAGAGGGCGGGCACGCTTTCTTCCGCCGATGTGGCAACGGCAGCGCTTTCAGACCCAATTAAGTTCGAACCACTGATTGGGATGATTGACCCAATCGAAGAGCTCTTTTCCAAGCTCCAAATAAACGACGAAAGTTTCGAACTCTGGTTGCGAGGTGAAAGTTTCGGAAAACGCTTGGTGGATTCCCTGACTTTCTGGATCGCCGACGCCAAGCAGCACGGCCTGATGCAACTCGGTCGAGTGATTCAGTTAAACCAAATGTTCACCGAAATCAGAAAAGCCCAACTTGGCGATGCCGTGGACGAACTTCTCGCTGGACGCGTTACCTATCAAGAAGCTGCGGGCGCATTCGAGAAGGGCTTCTACAAAGCCGTTTTAGATAACTTGCTAGTTCGAATTGGATTCAACACGTTCGACGGCAGTTCGAACAACAACTTCCTGATCAAACTCAAGGAGGCTAAGGGCAACCTCCAAAAG
>JBFYOM010000079.1:0-4810 GCA_041303805.1 Micrococcales bacterium | reverse complement strand
GCAAGGGTTGGTCCTGATTACCAGCATCACGTTCGCGGTAGCGGCAATGAAGCTGGCTAACCGCAAGGTTCTCCTGCAAGAACTTCCTGCCGTTGAAGGTCTGGCGAGAGTAGACGTGGTTTGCTTCGACAAAACTGGAACCCTAACCGAGGGTGAAATCGACTTCGAGGCAATCGAGCTGGTTGGGCCCGCGAACTTAGGGCACGAAGCGGTGCTCGCATACTTCGGAAATGACCCCGATGCAAATGCCACCGCTCGTTGCCTAAAGGGAGACTTCCACGGCCACGAAAAACTCGAGCACACCGATTCAATTGCATTCACCTCGGCTCAGAAATGGTCTTCGTTCACTTTCAAGGATTCTGGCACTTGGAAACTTGGTGCGCCGGAATTCGTCCTGGTTAAAAAAGACAAGACGGTGCTAGAGAGAGCAGCCGAACTGGCCGCTACAGGCCGCCGAACTCTGGTGCTCACCAACAAGGAAACACCGGTAGCCCTCATCACCTTCCGCGAGCGCATTCGCCCTGACGCAGCAGATACAGTTGAATACTTCCGGCAGCAAGGGGTTTCGATTCGAATCATCTCCGGTGATAACCCGCAAACCGTTACCGCTGTTGCCCGCGATGCCGGGGTTGTTTTCGAGGGTGAAGGTTTCGATGCGAGAAACCTGCCGACCGACCCCGTAGAGCTAGCCAAGGTGATGGAGCAGTTCACCGTGTTCGGCAGAGTGACTCCTGAGCAAAAGCGTGACATGGTTGAGGCGCTTCAGAGAAATGGTCATGTGGTTGCCATGACCGGCGACGGCGTGAACGATGCCCTTGCACTCAAAAAGGCGGACATTGGTATTGCAATGGGTTCCGGTAGCCCTGCCACCAAAGCAGTGTCCAACCTGGTGCTGTTAGACGGTAAGTTCTCGAACCTGCCAGGCGTGGTCTCCGAAGGTAGAAAGGTGATCGCGAACATCGAGCGAGTTTCGAAACTCTTCCTCACCAAAACCAGCTGGGCTCTTTCACTGGCCCTAGTGTTCGGCATCATGGCCTGGAAGTTCCCGTTCCTACCCCGTCAACTTTCGGGTATCGATTCATTCACCATCGGATTACCCGCATTCGCTCTCGCTCTCTTACCAAACGCTAGGCGTTACGTGCCAGGTTTCCTAGGACGCGCCCTCTCGTTCACAATCCCCAGCGGTATCGCAATTGCCCTCAGCGTGATTGCGCTCAACCTGATTAGCCGAGAAGCCGGTTGGTCTTCGGAAAGCTCCCAAACCGCAACCATGATCACCATGAGCATCACCGGCCTGTGGGTGCTCAGCACTTTGGCTCGGCCACTTGACCGAATCAAGGTTTCAATCTTTGTTGGCATGGTGGCGCTCGGGCTCCTGTTGTTCACAGTTCCGCTTTCGACCGACTACTTCGGTTTCAGTGAGCTAACCCAGGATCAGTTGGTGTTGGCTTTCGCCTTTGGGCTAGCCGGCTCTGCGCTCATCGAAATCGTCCACCAAATCTCTAGCCGACGAATCAGCCGCGCGGGTTTAGCGTGACGTTCGGCAGCTCGGGAGCCGGAATCCAGCTGCCCATTTCATCTTCAAAATCTGACCACTGTTCTTCTTGAGAATTCCAAGCTTCTCTCCAAGAAACAATCTCGGCATGCGAGCGGCCGATGAAGTTCCACCACATCACGATGTGTTCGGTGAATGGTTCTCCGCCTAGAAGCAGTGCAACCCCGTTTCCAGAAATCACCGCTGCTTCACCAACGGGTAAATAGATCAGTTCGTCAACGGCTACCGGCTGACCATTCACATTCATCGAACCCGAGACCACCAGGATGCCGTGTTCAAAACTTGGAGTCAGCGGAAGTCCAACTTCACCAGAAACTTGTAATTCCACTCCAACCAGCGGGCTGTAAACCTTTGCTTGCGATTGGGCGTTGGCAAAGCGGCCGATGAAGACCTTGGCGGTTGAATCACCTAGTTTCACCATCGGTAGGTCGGCGTGATGTTCAAAACTTGGTTCAACTTCTCGAGATCCTTCAGGAAGAGCCACCCAAAGTTGGGCCGCGTGCAAGGAGGACGGACCGACCAGGCTGATTTCACTGTGTGAGATTCCGGTGCCGGCGGTCATCAGGTTTAGCTCACCTGGCTTGAGAGTTTGGATCGAGCCCACGCTATCGCGGTGTTCCATGAGACCGCTAAACGGCCAGGTCACGGTTTGCAAGCCCGTATGCGGGTGTCTGGCAACCACCATTCCGTCAACCTGCTCGGTTGGTCCAAAGTGATCGAGAAAGACCCAGGCCCCGATTCTCCTGAGTTGCGGCTGCGGAAAAGACCTTTTGATATCAACTTCCGTGCGAGTGGTTAGCTTCACCAAACGAGGACTAACCAGCAAGCTCATGTTTCGATTATCGCCGAACCCTTAGGCTTGAGCAGTGACCAAACCTCAACGCAACTGGGTAATCGACTTCTCGGTTCTCGCACTAATTTGGGGTGCAAGTTTTATGTTCATAGCAGTAGCTGGACACGCCTTCCCACCATTTGGTGTGGCGTTCTTGCGAATGGCTCTCGGTGCAGCAGCACTTTTTGTTTTGCTCAGGATTCAGGGTCACAGGCTACCCAAATCTTTGGACGCCTGGAAAAAGACCGCGATTGCCGGCATTTTCATGAGCGCAATTCCCTTCACTTTATTTGCCTACGGGGAACTCACGATTGCCTCTGGTTTAGCAGGAATGGTGAATGCAGCAACCCCGGTCATGACGGTTGCCGTGATCATGGTGGCGTTCCGAGAGCAAACCCCGTACCGAATTCAAGTTATCGGTCTGAGCGTTGGAATCTTGGGTACCCTTTTGCTTCTTGGAGTTTGGAACGGTTTTGGAAAGAACGACCCACTGGGCATTACAGCTCTAATCGTTGCAACCCTTTGCTACGGATTCGGAAGCCCCTACATCCGCAAATACGTGAGCCCGCTAGGTCTTCCAAATCAGGTAGCCGTGTTTATGCAGCTGATAACTGCAAGCGTTTTGACTCTGCCGTTTTACCTAGCCGGCCCGCTTATCATCACTACACCAGACTGGACCGCAATTGGATCCATTCTTACTCTCGGAATTCTGGGAACGGGGTTCGCCTACGTTCTGTACTACCGGGTGATTGACGCCGCCGGAAGCACAATAGCGTCGTCTGTGACCATCGTCCAACCCGTTGTTGCAGTAGTCCTGGGAATGCTTTTCCTTGCGGAAAGCATAACGTGGTACGAAATTGCTGGCGGTGCCGTGATTATTCTTGGAGCTCTAATCGCCCAGGAGCGAATCAAACTCTTTAGCTAAGCGACTCTGGAAGAGCTAGCGGCTGAGCCGGTAGACGTTCCTGCGCAAACCATCGCTGCTGGTAGCCGGTCGACGAAGCCATTAGGTCTAGGAACGGCTTGGCGTCGAAGCTTTCTGGGCCAAGCACACCTTCGCCCTTCCAAATTCCGTCGGCAATAAGTTCCAGTGCAATCACCGGGTTGAAGGCGGTCTGCCAAACCACAGCTTGTGATTCGTAGTTGGCCATCGTCCACTCGTTGTCGGCAACGTGGTAAAGATAGGTGGCACGAAGCTTGCCGTCGTGGTCTTTACCGGTCACTAAAACGCCGGCACAGGTTTTACCGGTCATGCGTGGGCCGATCGTGGCTGGGTCTGGAAGAACCGCGGCAACCATGTCGCGAGGGGCAACGTCTACCGGACCTTGAGCCGAACGAACGCGGTGAGGCTTGGTCTGGTCGAGGCCAAGGGCGTGCAGGGTCTTGAGAATTCCGATGAACTCGTTTCCCAGCCCGTACTTAAAGCTGAACTTGTTGGCGTTGATAACCGCGGGAAGCATGGTGACTTCCTCGTGCTCAACGTTTACACACTCGACAGCGCCAATGCCCTCAGGGAACTCGAAGATCTCTGGTTCGCTGAACGGGCGGGTGGTGTAAAAACCCTTGTCTTTACTCCAGAGCACCGGAGGGTTCAAACACTCTTCGATGGTGGTCCAGATTGAGAACGATGGGGCAAAGATTTCTTCGCCGTTTTCGTCGCGGACCACAAGGTTTCCGCCGTCCTTGACCGAGACCTCATCGATTTCGGAGAACAGGTGGTCCTGGGCGTAACGAGCGAATACGTTCGAGAGACCCGGCTCGACACCGATACCGACCAGGGCCAAGAGACCGGCGCGCTCCCACTGCTCAGCCACTGCGAACTGAGAGTCGCCGAGCTTGATGCCCGGCTTGTGGAAGGGGTCTTCCGGGTGTGGCTCGGAAAGGCTCATGGCCATGTCTAGATAGTTGGCCTTGGCGCTGAAAGCCCCCGAGAAAACGGTTGGCACAAACTTCGGCTCAACAGCGTTTAGGACGTGGGTGATTGAGTGCTCCCGGCACAGTTCGGTGACGTTTGCCGCGTTGCCGGCGTCAACTTTTGCGGATTCGAACTTTGCTGCCACATCGTCGCCGTGACGATTTCTGATCCATTCGATGACCTCATCGGCACGCGACTGGGTGTAGTCGGCGACAATGATTTTCTCGAAAAAGTTTCTGGTGGCTGCGATTTTTGCGATGGCGTTTCCTACGCCTCCGGCTCCTACAAGAAGGATCCTCATTTTATTTTTACCTAACAATAGGTTTACTCCGTGGGGAAAATCGGGAGCTTGTACTAAGCCTACCTATCGAATCGAAAGGTCGCTAGTAGGGTCGTTGACCCAGTTAATAACTCCTGCCCACTTCCCCCAGCCGTCTAGGTAGGAGAAGTGATTTGCGCCAGGTATAACCAGCGAAGGGACGTTCAGGTGTTTGCCGTAGGTATCTTC
>JBFYOM010000078.1:0-4856 GCA_041303805.1 Micrococcales bacterium | reverse complement strand
TAATTGGCGTGGCAAAGCTTTCAGATTACGCCGCCAGCAAGTTTGCGGCATTCGGGCTTATGGAGTCATTGCGTTCAGAACTTCGAATGAAGGGCAGCTCTGTAAATACGCTTACGGTTTGCCCGCTCTACATTGGAACTGGAATGTTCGACGGCGTGCAAACAAAGTTTCCAAGACTTCTGCCAATTCTTGAGGAAGACAAAGTTGCCGCAAAGATTCTGAAGTCGGTTGAAAAGGGTAAAGCCCAACTGGTTATGCCGAAGTTCGTGAATGTCATTCCAGTAACTCGTATCTTGCCGGTCAGGATTTTTGATCGCGTCGCAGACTTTTTCGGCGTGAACAAAACCATGGACCACTTCAAGGGACGCTCTAAGTAGTTATCGCTTTACCGCTACCTTGATGTCGGCTGGTTCGAATCGCGGAGCCTTAAATGCGTTCACGTGGTCTTTGCTTGGGTAACCGACGGCAATCCCATAAAGCAACTCGTAGCCTTCCGGCACATCGAACTCTTTGCGAACCATGTCGTCGTAGATGCCAACGGCACCTTGAGCGCAGGTGCCTAGGCCTCTGGAGTGGGCACTGAGCATCAGGTTCATCGCAAATAGTCCCGCATCATTCGCTGAGAACTTGCCAAGGCTCGTGTGAGTCAATATGAATAGCTCAACCGGAGCTCCAAAGAACTCATAGTTTTTCGCCCAAGCGGCATCTCTGGCAACCCGGTCTTTTCGGTCGATGCCGAGGTGCTTGAAGAGTTCGGCCCCAACTCGTTGCGCTCGCGGAAGCAGATCTGGGCGATATGGCCTGGCGATAAGTGAGTTACTGGTCGGCAAGCCGCGTCTGGTAAACAGGAGCTTGAATTGCTCCCAACGGTTTCCCCTAGCTGGCGCCACGATTTTCCAACGTTCCAGGAACTCGACACTCATTCGGTCGCGCACTTCGCCGGTGGCAACCGCGACCATGATTGGACGAGTGTTCGACCAGGACGGAGAGGTCAGGCCGTCGGCGATGATTTCGTCGATAAGGCTTTCGGGAACCGGAGTCGGAAGAAAGTCTCGGGTGGTGCGTCGAGAAGCTAAAAACTTGGAAAATTCTTTTGAGTCCATTCAACTAACCTAGCGGGATTTTTCACTAACTCGGTCGGAGTCAACTCTCAGGTTTGTGAGGCAAACTGATTTTGATGAAACGCATTCTTTCAATCGGTCTCGCCACCATGATGGTGTTCACGGCACTTCCCGCAGCTGCCGTTGAGGCCAACTACGGTTACGACATTTCTTGGCCTCAGTGCGACCGGATGAATACCCTTCCAACCGACGGCGCCTTCAAGGTGGTTGGGGTTAACGACGGCATCGTCTACACAACAAATGAGTGTCTCCGAGGACAATTGGTCTGGGCTGGCCAATCGGTAGAGCTTTATGTGAACACTGGAAACCCCGGACCGAACCTTTCTTCCCGATACACATCGGGGACTGTGGGTGGAAAGACTTGTTACACCAGCAACAAGAACTCAACCGGATGCGCTTTTCTCTACGGCTACCGCGCCGCGCGAGATTCGTATGAGAGAGCCAAAGCAGCGTTTACGGCACTTGGGTGGACCAACCTAAACAATCGAACCTGGTGGTTGGATGTTGAACGAATCAATAGCTGGCGCGGCTTGGATGGCAACCTCCCGAGCGATAACTTTCTGAGTGTCGCGCAGGCTAGAAGCCTGAATGTAGCGAATCTGCAGGGTGCCATGTATTACCTAGAGTCGGTGGTGAAGGTACGAAAGGTTGGCATCTACTCCGTCAATAGTCACTGGGAGGCCATTACCGGGAACACCAAAGCTTTCTCCGATCACGAAGCCTGGATGGCTGTTGGAACCGACGGGGAGCAGGCGGCAATTAGCCAGTGCCTCAGTCAACCGGGCTTTACCGGTGCCCCCGAAACCCGCGTCCAGTACATTGACACCGTTTTGGACCTTGACGTAAATGTTCCGTGTGAGTTTACGAAAGCCAACTCGCTTGCGGCATACACGGGCACCAAAAGCGTCGCCAGAAACCGAACCATGACCCTCAAGGCAACCTTAAAGACGGCCTTTGGAACGCCGATGGCAAATCAAACAGTGACCATGGTGTTCAATCGTAAAACTTACACTCTGAAAACAAACTCCAGCGGAGTCGCCTCGAAGACCATAACTTCACCCAAATACCGAGGTAGTTACAAGGTCCAAATCAGCTATTCGGGAAATGACATACTGAATGGCGCCAGCAACACTAGCTATGTGAAGCTCTATTAGTAGGTGCTGAACTCTGCCACGCTGTCAAAGCGCCTAGCAATGCCGTCGGTTACGACTTCGATGATGAAGCTAGGTGAACCAACTTCGGTGACAAACTGCAGACGGATTTCATCAGAGCCGTTTTCCCAGCCAAGCGTCATCTGACTCGCACCGTTCACAGCCCAGGCAAAGGATCCGTTGAAGGCGTTGTGCTTGCGCAAACGAGCCAGGGCGACGATTCCCTGAACCACCGGTTGCTTCAATGCATCTTCGATTTCGGCAGGGGTGTAGTTGTGGCGGTTGACATCGCGACCCTGATCGGTCTTTCGGAAAAGCTCCCGGTCGTCCATACCGTTTAGAAGCCCAACGTAGTAAACCTGAGGTTCACCCGGCAGGAAGAACTGAACCGCACGACTGATGAAGTAGGCGGTGTCGTTCGCCAAGATGTTCGGCAACGTGGCGTTGATCTGGTGAGGAAGAGTGAACCACTGAGGAACTACGGATGCGATGTCGGAGTGGCCTTCGGTGTTTTCAGCAGCCTTTTTGAAGATGAAGGCCATATCGTCCTGGGTAATCAGACCAGGCTTGCCGTTGATTGGCCCAGCGTCGATAACTCCATATCCGTCGTGAGTATCAAGCACGTTTAGGCAGTTGGTTGGACGCTGCTGGAACCAAAGGTCTAGCTTGTCAACCGTGCCGGTGAAGAACGAGTGAAGAAGCAGTGGTGCCGTCTGGAAGTCGTAGATCAGGTCAACCAACGGTGCAATCGCTTGCTGCTGGGTGTAGTGAGCGTGAACTTCAACCAGAACACGCATGCCGTAGGAGTGAATCAGCTCGGTGATCTCTTCAACAAACTTCAGTGTTTCTTCGGTCATGAACGAGTCGGTGCCGGGGGTCTTAACCGCGTAACCAACTGCATCTAGGCGAACAACTTTAACGCCACCAGACTTCAGGGCCTCTAAAACGTTGCGAAGGTACTTCTGACCGTGGTCCAAACCAAGCGGCGGCGTCCGTTGACTTCGTAGGCGGTGAACGGGAGCCCCTGACGTGGGCGATAGAACGAAGTGATTCCTTCTTCTGAACCGCCGTTCGGGAAAACTACGTCGAAGGTTAAGAACAGGCCGTCATACTCTGAAGCCCCACCCTTTTCTTGCCAGTCCAGGAACTCGGGTGAAAGGTATGAAGAGTGATTCACAATCAGATCTGCGGTAAGTTCGTGAGTTTCAGAAATCCGCTTGAAATCACTCCAGTCACCTAGCCGAGGGTCAACTAACTTGTGGTCGATTGGGTCGAAGCCGGCGTCGTCGCCGTCGTACGGGTGGAAAAACGGAAGAACGTGCACGCCTTCGAAGTCTTTGAGAGGGCCTTTTAGTAGTTTCTCGATTTCCCCAAGGTTGCCCCCAACCCGCTCGGCGTAAACCAAAATACTTGAACCGGCCATGGGATCCTCTTTTCGCTAAAAACTTCTTCACTAATGGTAAACCGAACGATTACCTTAAACTTGAAAAGCAGCCAACCTCCAGGAGTGAACATGAACGAAGTACGTCAGGTTCGCCCACGCACCGAAGGTTGGTCTCAAAAACTTGGAGCAGACGGCAAGCCGCTTCTGGAATTTGAACAGAAACGACGGGGTCAACCCCCAACCCACTTCACCGACCTTTCGGTAGAGGAACGAGCTGAAAAAGTAAAGAGCCTAGGGTTGCCAGCCTTCCGCGCCAAGCAGCTAGCCACCCACTACTTTGTTCACCACACCGATCAAGCCAGTGAGATGACCGATCTTCCTAAAGAGGGTCGAGAAGAGCTAGTTGCCGAACTTTTCCCACCGCTACTCACGGAAGTAAAGCGCCTACAGACCGATAACGGCGACACCATTAAGTTCCTATGGCGCCTTTTCGACGGAGCTTTGGTTGAATCCGTTTTGATGCGATACCCAACCCGCATCACTCTCTGCGTTTCCAGCCAAGCCGGCTGCGGAATGAACTGTCCGTTTTGCGCCACTGGGCAAGCGGGTCTCACCAGAAACATGTCGGCAGCCGAAATCGTGGCTCAAATTGTTGCGGCGAACAAGGCGATTACCGAAGGTGAGCTCGGGGGTAAGAAGCGTGGCAATGGTGAAGAGCGTGTCAACAACATCGTGTTCATGGGCATGGGCGAGCCGCTAGCGAACTACAACCGAGTGATGAGTGCGGTCAAGACCATGGTCGCCCCTGCGCCAAATGGTTTGGGAATGTCGGCCAGAAACATCACCGTCTCAACTGTTGGGCTAGTGCCTTCGATTCTCAAACTGGCCGATGAGCAAATTCCGGTTACCTTTGCACTCAGCCTCCACGCCCCAGACGACAAACTGCGCGACGAACTGATTCCGGTGAACTCGAAGTGGAAAGTGGATGAAGCGCTTGATGCCGCTCGGGCTTACTTCGATAAAACCGGTCGACGAGTTTCAATTGAGTATGCCCTGATTCGCGACATGAACGATCATCCGTGGCGCGCCGATCTATTGGCGGAAAAGCTGAATGCGCGCGGAAAGGGCTGGGTTCACGTAAACCCAATTCCGCTAAACCCCACGCCCGGTTCGGTTTGGACCGCCAGCACCGAGCAAGCG
>JBFYOM010000077.1:0-4915 GCA_041303805.1 Micrococcales bacterium | reverse complement strand
TCTCGGCGCGCATGGCTGGCGAGAGCTATGGAGCAGGAGGAATTCGCACGACGGTTGCTGCCACAAGAGCGGCCAGCGATACCGAGATTGAGGCTAACTTTCTTCGCCTGAGTGCCGAACTTAGGGCCTCGGGAATAACGACTTTTGAAACCAAGAGTGGTTACGGACTCACCGTGGATGACGAAGCTCGCGCTCTAAGGATCGCTGCCAAACACACATCCGAAACCACCTATCTAGGAGCCCACGTTGTTCCTGCCGAATTCGAAGGCCGAGCAGACGATTACGTTTCGTTGGTGACTGGCGAAATGTTGAACCAGGTTGCAGGTAGCGCCAAGTGGATCGATGTTTTCTGCGACCTCGGCGCCTTCACAGTGGAACAAGCTCGGGAAATCTTGTCCGCTGGAAAGGCGGCTGGTCTTCAGCCACGAATTCACGCTAACCAACTGCAGCAGGGTGGCGGAATCCAGCTAGCGGTTGAAATGGATTGCGCTTCGGCAGACCACTGCACCCATTTCGACCAGGCCGACATCGATGCGCTTGCGGGTTCTAATACCGCGGCAACCCTGCTTCCAGGCGCCGAGTTTTCAACCAGAGCTAACTACCCCGACGCTCGCAAACTTTGGGACGCTGGGGTAACCGTAGCCCTAGCCACCGACTGTAACCCGGGTTCTAGTTACACCACTTCGATGCCGTTCTGCATTGCAATTGCAGTTCGAGATATGAAATTCACCGTGGAGCAGGCGATTTGGTCGGCAACGATGGGTGGCGCTTCGGCGCTTCGCCGTGGCGATGTTGGCGCACTAAAAGTTGGAATGCGCGCCGACCTAATTGACCTGAACGCCCCAAGCGCACTTCACCTCGCTTACCGCCCGGGTGTGAACCTGATCAACAAGACGTACACTTCAGAAGTGTTCAAATAAAGGAAAACCATGAGCAAAGTATCCATCCACACCTCAGGTCTAACGCGTGCCGATTTGGTGAACGTGGCCCGTCACGGAGCCGAAGTTGTTATCGGACAGGATGCCCTCGAAGCGATGGCAAAGACCCGCGCTCACATTGAGGCACTGGCTAAGGGTGATACTCCGGTTTATGGAATCTCCACTGGATTTGGCGCTCTGGCCAACCGTCACATTGCTCCTGCCGATCGCGTTCAGCTTCAGAAGTCGCTGATTCGATCTCACGCGGCAGGCATGGGCCCAGCCGTTGAGACGGAAGTGGTACGTGCTTTGATGCTGAACCGTCTCAAGACCCTTTGTTCCGGCCGTACCGGTGTTCGACCAGTAGTTGCCGAAACCATGGCCGCTCTTCTTAATGCAGGAATCACTCCGGTTGTTCACGAATACGGTTCGCTGGGTTGCTCTGGCGACTTGGCACCGCTAGCTCACTGCGCACTAGTGCTTATGGGTGAGGGTCGTGCCACAGATGCCAATGGTGTAGAACGACCAGTCCCCGAACTGCTAAAAGAGGCTGGAATCACTCCGCTCGAATTACAAGAAAAAGAAGGTCTGGCTCTAATCAATGGCACCGACGGAATGTTGGGGATGCTGGTGCTAGCCATTCACGACCTTGAGCAGCTTGCCGAGCACGCCGATGTGATTGCCTCGATGAGCGTGGAAGGCCAGATGGGTACCGACCAGGTATTCCGCCCTGAACTGCACGAACCACTTCGTCCTCACCCAGGGCAAACCAAAGCGGCAGCCACAATGTTCGCAGCTTTGAAGGGAAGTGAGATTGTTGCCTCACATCGTCATGGCGACGACAAGGTTCAAGACGCCTATTCTCTGCGCTGCGCACCACAGGTTTCTGGGGGTCTTCGCGACACCATAAGTTATGCGGCTTTGGTAGCCGATCGGGAATTGGCGGCAACCATCGACAACCCCGTTGTTTTGGAAAACGGAGACGTAACCTCGAACGGAAACTTCCATGGAGCACCGGTTGCCTACGTGCTCGACTTCCTGGCAATTCCAGCCACCGACCTCGGTTCCATGAGCGAACGACGCACCGACCGAGCCCTGGATAAGGCTAGAAACTCAGGCCTTGAGCCATTCTTAGCCGGGGATGCCGGGGTGGACTCAGGGCTAATGATTGCTCAGTACACTCAGGCCGGTTTGGTCAGCGAGAATAAGCGACTATCCAATCCAGCCAGCGTGGACAGCATTCCGTCGTCGGCAATGCAGGAAGATCACGTTTCGATGGGTTGGCATGCTGGCCGAAAGCTTCGCAAGGTCGTCGACAACCTACGACGAATTCTCGCAATCGAATTGGTTACGGCTGCTCGAGCAGTAGAGATGCGCGCACCTCTAAAACCAGCACCCGTTACCGGCCAACTAATCGCCAAACTTCGTGCTGCCGGGGTTCAGGGTGTCGGTCCTGATCGATTCCTAGCGCCAGAACTAGCAATCGCCGAAGAAGTATTACGCTAATTAGACTTATGCGATGATTGCGTTTCTGCCTGGCCTACTAACTGGCCTCTCGCTAATCATCGCCATTGGCGCGCAGAATGCGCTGGTGATTAGGCAGGGACTATCCCGTAAGTACGTGCTTATGGTTGTCCTAGTTTGCATTGTTTCCGATATCACCTTAATGGCTGCCGGCGTTGCAGGTCTTGGGGTGCTAATCCTGCAAATCGGCTGGCTTCTCGAGGTTGTGCGGTGGTTTGGAGTGGCGTACCTCCTCTGGTTTGCCTACGGTTCGATTCGATCCGCCTTCAAGCATGAATCACTAAAGGCAGGGGAAGCCCCCTCTGGCACGAGAAAACAAGTTCTACTCTCGGTACTGGCAATGACCTGGCTAAATCCACATGTTTACTTAGACACCGTAATTCTGGTTGGGAGTATCGCGAACACCTTCAAGGAGAATGCCTGGTATTTCGGTTTCGGAGCCATGCTTGGCAGTGTGCTTTGGTTCTTTGCAATCGGCTTTGGGGCAAGGGCTGCCTCAGGCCTTATGTCTAAGCCGGCTTTCTGGAAAGTTTTAGATCTCGTTATCGCTGCAGTCATGATTACCATCGCCGGTTTTTTGGCCTTCTATCGGTTTGGCTGACGCAGGGTAGATTTGCTATGTGCAAAGGGTTTCCAGTGGCGAACTAGCCAAGATTTTTGAGTCGCTACCATCAGGTTTGAGAGTGGTAGCCTCTGGCAATTTTGCGACGCCGAAAGCACTTTTGAAGTTGGCAGACGCAAATATCCAAGAGTTCAGGTTGTTCATGCTTGGAGCGCAAGTTGGCATACCCGACCGCGCTGGCGTGATCTTTGAGTCACCATTTCTTGGCCCTGGTATGCGAGGCAACCCCAGGTTGAACTACGTCCCCTGCCGATTGTCACTCGTTCCAGTTCTTTTGAAACATCAATACATACCGAATGTGGTCTTGATTCACGGGTCTGAGATTCGAAACGGCAAAGTATCCATGGGGGTTGAGATAAATGTTTTGCCTGCGGCAATCGAGGCCGCCAAAAAGAACAACGGCCTAGTAATCGTTCAATCGAATCCACAAATGCCATACACATTTGGAGACGGCGAAGTTGATATCAACGACATTGACTACCTAATCGAGGTAGACGAAGAGCTGACCGAAGCGCCAAACATTGAACTCAACGACACCTCTCTAGAAATCGGTTCGCTAATTGCAGCTCGCGTCACAGATGGTTCCACGCTGCAACTGGGAATTGGCGGCATTCCTAATGCTGTAATCGAGTCGATGAAAAACCATCGAGGACTGCAAATTTGGACGGAGATGTTTAGTGACGGGGTCTTGGGTCTGGTTCGAAACGGAGCCATCGACGCCGAATCAACTCTGACCGCCTCATTTATCTTCGGGTCGCGCGAGCTATACGACTGGGCTAATTTGAATGAACGCGTTCTCATGCGAAGAACAGAAGTCACTAATGATCCAGGCATCATCTCGAAACAAAACAAAATGAACAGCGTCAATGCCGCCCTCCAGGTTGACCTTTACGATCAGGCCAACGCGTCTTATGTTAAGGGCCAGCCCTACTCGGGATTTGGTGGATCGACCGATTTCATAGTTGGGGCTCTTCATTCCAACGAAGGAGCCTCCTTCATGGCCCTTCCCTCGTGGCATGGCAAAAGTGACAGTTCAAACATCGTGACTCGACTAGGCGAGGCGGCAACTAGTTTTCAGCACAGCTTCGTGGTCACAGAACAGGGAGTCGCCGAGTGCTTTGGTAGCAGTTCAAGTGACCAGGCCACGAATCTTATTGAAAAGGCAGCCCACCCAGACGCGAGAGAGTATCTGCGCGAATCCGCTAGAGCCAACGGGCTTATCTACTAGAGTTTTGGCCCCTGCTTGATGGCCTTGTCGTAGAGCGAGAGCATCTTGGCGGTTAGTTTGCTTTGAAGCACCGACCAGTCGCCGGTATCTACCGAACGCTTAGCATTGCCGCTTCGGATGTCTTTGGCTGCGCGCGTTAGGGCTCTGGCCATGTCGTCGACGCTCGGCGTCTTCGAGAGCCAAACATATTCAGCGGGCAGTTCGGCTGCGATTTTAGGATCAGCAACGAAAACCGGAGTGCCGACAGCAATCGACTCGTAAACAGTCATACCCTGCGTCTCGAACCCAACCGAACTTTGGGCAACCAGGTCGGCAGACGCAAATCGGGTAACTAATTCGCGGTGAGGGAGGCGCCCGTAAAAGGTTGCGATGTTTGAAAGGCCCAGCTGCACCAAAATCAACCGAACTTTGGCTTCCAACTGACCCGAACCGTAGATGCTTAGCTTCACGTTTGGAATGTTTGCGGTTTGAAATGCACCGAGAAATTCGGTGATTCGCTTTTCACTGCTAAGCCTTCCGGCCCAGACGAAATCTAGGGTGCGATTAGGATCTTCGTGGGCAACTGGTTGGATACCCTCAACGACGTCGTCGTCCACTCCATTTGGCAGAACTATGGCGTTTCGC
>JBFYOM010000076.1:0-4934 GCA_041303805.1 Micrococcales bacterium | reverse complement strand
TGCCAAAAGGTGCTCATCGGCAATTTCGGTAACTTGTCGCAGTAGCTCCTGGTGGCCGAGATGCACTCCGTCAAATTTGCCGATGGTTACGGCCGTGTCCGCGAAGTCTTCTGGTACTTCATTGTGTGATTTCCAGCTAAGCATTCTGACTCCTGCGAAGCCACCACAAGCCCCAGATTGGCAATGCTAGAGGAATGAACGCGTACCCGATTCCGAAGAGCGACCAAACGCTCGGGTGCTGAAATTGATCAGGAATAAGTAGGGATAACGTTCCGACTATAAGCACACCTGCGAGCTCGAAGACCACAGCACCCATAGCCAGTGACCGATTGTTTCTCGCCAGAGCGAACGTTGCCACGATGTAGACCAACGCCGAAACCGCACTTAGAACGTAAGGAATTGGAGCCTCTTCAAATTTGGTCAGCAGCTGGTAGCTGGCACGGGCGGTTGCCGATAGGGCGAAGATGCCGTACACCGCCACGATTAGGCGACCAGGGCCGGTGGAAGTATTCGTTGAGGACATCATTTACAGAATAGTTTCTATCAGAACCAGATTTGCCACATACGGTAAAGCATTATGGCCACGGTTAGGTTGGCGGCACCGAGAATCATCGTTGAGTATTTGCTTCGCTCGGCTAAAGACCAGAATCCCGCTGCAAGCGCAACTAGCAGTGCGGTTAACAAATAGCCAAAGAATTCGATCGGGTCCCCAACGCTAACTCCGCCGGACATCAAGACTCCGATGGTGATGAACGCCTGGATCACTAGACCTAGTGCTGTAATCACGAGTGGGGTGAGGCTAATTAGCGAAGGTAGCCTCTGGGCGAGACCTAGGACGAGAGAAAGCACTCCCCCGACAACTGCAACAAACAAAGCGCCCTGATAAAACCACTCAATCATTGAAAACCACCAGCGATTTCAGTTGCTTACCCTGGGCTGTGAGCATTGCAATCAGCTTCTCGTCTCGAACGGCAGCGATTTCGCCGGAGATTCCGTTTAGGTTTTTCAACCTCTTCCCATGACGAAGATCGATCGCATCCTGCTCGGAAAGTTCAAGGGTAGGGAAGGCTTTTGATGCCTCAAAAGAACTGATGATGTTTAGTGGGTCTCCAGGCTCTGGCAATCTGGCAGCCTGTTCGATTGTGTAACCACCAACGCGAGTACGACGCAGCGACGTTAGGTGCCCACCTATCCCAAGTTTGGCTCCCAGGTCGCGAGCCAGAGCGCGGATGTAGGTTCCGGAGGAACAGTCGATAAGAACATCAAGATCAATGAAGCCCTCTACTCTGCGCAAATCTCCAACCAGCTCGAATTTAGAAACAGTTACTGGTCGAGCCTTCAGCTTTACCTCTTCGCCGTTTCTCACGGCCGCATAGGAGCGAACACCATCCACCTTGATTGCACTGACCGAAGATGGAACCTGTTCGATTTCTCCCGATAACTCTTTGATTGCTTCGAGGATCTGAGTTTCGGTAACGGCAGCCACTTCTCCGGGTTTGGCTTGTCTCAAAAAATCGCTCTCGCGGTCGTCGGTGATTGTTGAAGCGCCTAGACGAATGGTTGCCTGATAGGTTTTGTCGGCGCCAACGATAAAGGTCAGTAGCTTTGTAGCGGATTCAACGCCAAGCACCAAAAGGCCGGTTGCCATGGGGTCCAGAGTTCCGGCGTGGCCAACGCGCCTAGTATTAGCTACTTTACGAATCCTGGCAACGACGTCGTGGCTGGTCCACCCTTCGGGTTTATCCAAAAGAACTAGACCTGCCGGCAAGGTTACTTCTCGTCTTCGGTGTGAGGCTCTTTGTAAGGGTTCTCATCGCCGGCGAACTTGGCTTCCTTAGCCAGCGCCTGCACTTCGGCATCACGAGCCTTAGCCTCGGCCAACAGATCGTTTAGATGTGCTGCAATCTCAGGAACCTCATCGGTGATGAATTCGATGGTTGGGGTCAGACGGATAGACAGACCGCGACCAACCTCACGACGAATTAGACCGCGATTTCTCTCGATCACCTCACTGCTGGTTTTCTTTTCCTCTGGGGTTCCGAAAACGGTGTAGTAGATGGTGGCGTTTTGAAGGTCGGGAGTTACGCGAACATCAGTGATGGTGACGAAGCCTAGATCGGGATCCTTGACGGCCCGCTCTAGTGCCTCGGCAACCAAAACTTTGATGCGCTCGGCGAGCTTTCTCGCCCTCGCAACGTCTACCATTCGCTACTCCTAGACTCGAGGCTTCTCGCGCATTTCGAAGGTTTCAATGATGTCTTCGAGTTCGAGCTCATTGAATCCACCGAGTCCGATACCACACTCGAAGTCGGTCTTGACTTCAGTGGCATCGTCCTTGAAGCGCTTGAGCGATTCGACCTTTAGGTTGTCGGCAATAGTTACGCCGCCGCGGATAACGCGAGCCAAGCTGTTGCGCTTGATCGAACCAGAGCGAACGATCGAACCAGCAATGGTTCCAACCTTTGAAGACTTGAACAGTTCGCGAACCTCTGCGGTTCCAAGCTGAGCCTCTTCGTACTCTGGCTTGAGCATGCCCTTGAGTGCTGCTTCGATGTCGTCGAGTGCCTGGTAGATGACGGTGTAGTGACGGATGTCAACACCTTCACGGTCGGCACGCTCCTTGGCCTTGTTGTCTGGGCGCACATTGAATCCAATGATGATTGCGCTGTCGACTGTGGCCAGGTTGACGTCGGATTCGGTGACCGCTCCTACACCGCGGTGGATGATGCGAAGCTGAACGCTGTCGTCGACCTCAATCTTGAGCAGTGAGTCTTCCAGAGCTTCAACCGCACCGGAAACGTCACCCTTGATGATGAGGTTGAGCGATTCAACCTTGCCATCTTCGACAGCCTTGGTGAAGTCTTCAAGAGAAACACGCTTTCGAGTCTTGGCCAGCAGAGCATTGCGGTCGGCAGCTTCACGCTTTTCAGCGATCTGGCGGGCCTGACGCTCATCCTCAGTAACCACGAAGGTGTCGCCTGCTCGAGGTACCGACTGAAGACCGAGCACCTGAACCGGACGGCTCGGACCTGCGGTTAGAACGTTTTCACCGTTCTCGTCGAACATCGCACGAACACGACCGTGAGCTGCACCGGCAACAATCGAGTCACCGACGTTTAGCGTTCCCTGCTGAATCAGCACGGTAGCAACCGAACCACGACCCTTATCCAGGTTCGCTTCGATGGCAACGCCTCGGGCGTCCTTGTTCGGGTTGGCGCGCATGTCCAGAGCAGCGTCGGCGGTTAGTAGCACCGCAGCTAGAAGCTCTGGAACGCCATTTCCGGTTAGAGCCGAAACGTTGACGAACATGACGTCGCCACCGTATTCCTCGGCAACCAGGTTGAACTCGGTTAGTTGCTGGCGGATCTTGTCTGGGTTAGCACCCTCTTTATCAACCTTGTTCACGGCAACCACAATTGGAACGCCAGCCGACTGAGCGTGGTTCAATGCTTCAATCGTCTGAGGCATAACTCCGTCGTCGGCTGCGACAACCAGGATTGCGATGTCGGTAACCTGCGCACCACGGGCACGCATTGCGGTGAACGCTTCGTGACCTGGGGTGTCGATGAACGTAATCGCGCGGTCAAGCCCTTCGTGAGTGGTGTGAATCTGGTAAGCACCGATGTGCTGGGTGATTCCACCGTGTTCACCGGCGATGACGTTTGAGTTTCGAATACTGTCTAGCAATCGAGTCTTACCGTGGTCAACGTGACCCATGACGGTAACTACTGGAGGTCTGGCCTCTAGGTCCTCTTCATCATCTTCGTCTTCTAGGTCTAGACCGAAGCTGTCGAATAGTTCACGCTCTTCGTCCTCTGGGGAAACCAACTCAACCTTGTAACCAAGCTCTTCTCCAAGGATCTGGAACGTCTCTTCGTCTAGCGAGGCGGTTGCGGTGGTCATCTGACCAAGGGCAAATAGAACAGTGATCAGCTGGGCTGGAGTGGTCTCAATCTTGTCTGCAAAGTCTTGGATGCTGGCACCACGACGGAGACGCAGTACGGTGGTTCCGTCGCCGCGTGGAACAACTGCGCCACCGAGGCTCGGAGCCATTCTCTGTTCAAACTCTTCGCGTTTCGCGCGCTTCGACTTACGGGCCTTTGATGCACCGCGGCTTCCGCCCTTACCGAACGCACCGGCGGTTCCACCACCATTACCGCGACCTCTGGCACCCGGGCCACCCGATGGACGTGGACCACCGAAACCGGTTGCCGCGCCACCAGCGCCTGGAGCGCCACCGCCGAAACCTGGACGACCGGCACCACCGGCACCACCGCCAAATCCTGGACGAGACGCACCACCGGCACCAGCCGGACGAGGACTACCAGGACGTGCACCTGGGCCGCCGGCACCAGCCGGACGAGGACCACCAGGACGCTGGCCTGGACGTGCGCCTGCAGAGAATGGGTTGTTTCCAACCGGCTTTGCCATTGGGCGAGGAATGCCCATGCCTTGGCTGGCTGCGAACGGGTTGTTACCCGGACGAGGAATACCACCTGGAGCAGCCGATGACGTGGGAGCTGTGGTTGGAGCCGAAGCAGCTGGTGCTTCTGGAGCTTTTGGAGCAGCTGGTGCTGCTGCTTCTGGGGCCTGGGCTACTGGAGCTTCAGGCGCTGGTGCAGCGGCCTTAGGTGCAGCCTTCTTAGGTTCTGGTTTCGGCTTGGCGTTTGGGTAGGCCTCGCGAAGTTTCTTCGCAACCGGTGGAGTTACGGTGGATGATCCACCCTTGACGTACTCGCCAAGCTCTTTTAGTTTTGCCAAAGCCTCATTGGTATCGATACCAAGTTCTTTTGCTATGTCGTATACGCGCGGTAAAGCCGCCACTTTTTCTCCTGTCTGGGCCAACCCAGGCAGGGCAGGCCATTAAAGCTTTTGGGTACTCATTTCGAGTTACTCATTTTTTGCCATCATCGCTTCTGCCTGTTCTATCGCTA
>JBFYOM010000075.1:0-5023 GCA_041303805.1 Micrococcales bacterium | reverse complement strand
CGAACTACCGCTAATTATCAAGACCGCAGTTCGCCTACCCACCATGCCAACAGTTGTCGCTACCGATTCTTGGGCCTCTGGCACAACCGAACGGGTAACAATCACATGGACTAAACCGACCGGCAGCTACTCGGGTTCCATCGTGGGATACCGAGTTCAGCTATATGCGAATGGAGCTTGGCGAACCCTCAAATCTCAGCACCCGGCTTCGGTTCGTTCTCACACCTCAACCAGCGGGTACCTAAAGGCGGGTACACGAACGCCGTTCAGGGTTGCCGCACTGATTCGAACCGGTGGCAAAACTTACGTAGGGAATTACAAAAAGGCTTATGCAACACCAACCACAGCTCCACAGAACTATCCAAAGTTCTGGCTTAGAAACAATCTCACCCAAGTTTCGGCTAGTTGGAATTTGCTGCAGTGGGCCTCATCCCGTGGCGGCCTTGACGTTACCTACAACGTCGAACTGAAGAAACCAGACGGTTCCTTAATCTCCTGCGAGGCTTCGAGCGCAACCACTTGTCTTGCCAGCGGCGTGGTCACGGGAACTCGTTACACAGCGAAGCTCGTAATCTCTAACGAACACGGGACTAAAAGTTCTCCGGAGATTTCAATCACCTACACAACCGCTCCTGCAGTTGCCTTCAGCGATGACCCAGAGTTTTCAAAGCAGTGGTATCTAAAGACTTCAAACAATTACTCGATCAATGCCCAAGACGCCTGGCTCACGGAGACGGGTATGGAGAATGTGATTGTCGCAGTTCTGGACACGGGTATGACCGCTCACCCCGACATCCCGTCTGACAGGCTTGTCCCCGGTTACGACATGGTTAGCAATTCCACTTATTCCTATGATGGAAATGGCAGAGACTCAGATCCGAGTGACCCTGGCGACTGGAACGGCTCTGAAGATTCGTCGTGGCACGGAACTCACGTAGCAGGAATTATTGCTGCCGCGGACAACGGCCAAGGCATTGTCGGCATTGCTCCAAATGTGAAGATTCAGCCAATTCGCGTGCTCTCCAGCCGAGGTGGTACTCAGAGCGACATCATGGCCGGCATTTACTGGGCAATTGGAGATTCCAGATCGGGAGCACCCATGAACCGAAATATCGCAAGTGTTATCAATCTTTCAATCGGCGGCACCGGAACTTGTTACACGGGAAGCGGTACTCAAACCGCGCTAGCCGCAGCTAAAACTAAAGGCATCACAGCGGTTACCGCTGCTGGAAACGACAACGACTACGCAACTCGCAGCTATCCAGGCAACTGTTTCCCAACCATCAATGTGGGCGCTACTGGTTCTCAAGGTAAGCCAACGTTCTACTCCAATTTCAGTCAAATGGCGACTATCGACGGTGAGCGAGTTCCGATTGGAGTCGATATTTCAGCACCTGGAGGGGACTATTGCGTGGTTGGAAATAGTGGGCAAGTTTTTTCAACGTTCAACAGCGGAACTCGTTCCCCAAGCACATCCACTTATGGTTACTCAATGGGCACTTCCATGGCAGCACCTATGGTGGCAGGAACGGTTGCCTTAATGTATTCGGCAAAATATCGGCAAGACCCAGCCTTCGTGCCGAATTCAACTTTTGTGGATGCGGTTTGGAATGCCGTCAGCACCACAGCCAGAGATTTTTCATCTGAATCCCCAACTACCTGTGGCGCAAGCAGTGTTGAAGACGGCTCAGACTATGGCGGCTACGGGGTCGGAATCATCGACGCTTCAGCGGCTGTTTCGGCAATCATCCAGTAGTTAAAGCAAAAGACCGAAGGTATCTTCGGTCTTTTTGTTTTGGTGCGGAAGGTGGGACTTGAACCCACACGCCTATTAAGCGCTAGAACCTAAATCTAGTGCGTCTGCCAATTTCGCCACTCCCGCGTTCCTCAATAATCTTAGCAACACTTGCCTGTGGAAAACTTGGCCGATTCAAAACTTTTTGGCTATACCGTTTTGCTTCATGGACACCAACTTCAAACTCCTATCGAGGCTCACTCGCGAGCATGCCTTAGACGGTGGATTGAGCTTGAAAACGGCAATCACAACTGTTCTGGATGATCGAGTTGAGCGCGGACTTCTCCCTGAACATCAAGAAACCTTGGCGAGAAACGAACTCGAAAAGAGCCTGTCCGGGTTCGCTTTTCTGCAGCCCTACCTTGACGATGACGATATCGAGGAGGTCTGGATCAATCGTCCTGGTGAAATTTGGATTGCCAAGCATGGCCAGCATCAAAGGCTGCGATTGGAATTCACGACTGATGAACTTCAAACTCAGCTCGAACGACTGATTAGAGCAAGTGGCAGAAGGTTAGATCGGACCACGCCTTTCATTGATGCGCAATTAGGAAGCGGCTACCGACTCCACGCTGTGATTCCCGACATCACCCGAGCGCACGTCAGCTTGAACATCAGAAAGTTTTCCAAAAAGGTCATAACCCTCGAAGAACTGGTGTCGGGCAACGTTCTGACTCGTACGCAATCCTCCTACCTTCAGCAAGAACTGAATCGGGGAGCCAACGTCTTGATCTCTGGAGCGACACAGGCGGGTAAAACCACACTGCTCTCCGCTTTGATTAGTTCGCTGAACGAAAGTGAGCGAATCGTATCGGTGGAAGATACCTTCGAGTTGAGGTGCCTTTTGCCAGACTGGGTGGCACTTCAAACTAGACCGGCCAGCAGTGAAGGCCGCAACGAGATTGACCTAAGGCGTTTGGTTCGCGAGACGTTGCGAATGAGGCCAACAAGGCTCGTGGTTGGCGAGGTTCGGGGTCCAGAAGCATTGGACATGCTGATTGCTATGAACTCTGGAATACCGGGACTCTGCACGCTGCATGCGAATTCTTCAGAGGAAGCTCTAACGAAAATTCAGACCCTACCGTTACTTGCGGGCGGCAATATTTCTTCGAAATTCCTAAAGTCGGTGATCAAGAGTTCATTGAATCTATTCGTTCATTGTGAGCGCGACCTGAATGGTCGTCGTCATGTTGCTTCAATCATGAAACTCGCCAACGCGAAACTACTTTCTCTGGAAGAGGTGTCTTTTTGAATTACGGCCTAGCTCTAGTTCTATTGGGGGCATTGGCGATTCTTATTTTCGACATTCTTAAGACTAAGGATGCGCGCCGGTTGAAGAATAGAGAAGCGGCCTGGCCACAGTTCGAGGAGCTATACATCTCTGCCCTTCAATCTGGTATTTCGCCCGCGGATGCCTTTAGCCACGCTGCCGATTTCGGGCAACTAGTGTTCGAGAAAGATCTAGCACATTTGGTTACTGACCTTGATCGAGGAATGCGTTTTGAGCAAGCTATTCGAAAATTTGGGACGTCACTAAACCTTGCCTATTCGGATATATTCATCGAAATTGTTGTTTTGGCTCATGAAACTGGCGGACAAAACTTGATTCGTGCTCTTCAGGAGCATGCCGATTCGGTCCGCGATGACGAGGCTGCAAAGGGCGCGGTTTTTGCTAGAACTAATGCGATTCTTAATGTGGCGAAGCTTGGATTGCTTGCGCCATGGGTGTTAATGGCCGTCCTTAGCGGCAACCAAGCGAATAGTGCTGCCTATGCAACCTTGGAGGGCCAGCTTTTGATGGTGGGTGGGTTCGCCGTTTCTCTGTTGGCATTTCGGCTGGTGGCAATGGCCGGTGAATTGCCCAGGCTGCCGAGAGTGTTTGAACACAAATGAACGGAAAGCATGATTCGCTGAATGCTCGATCCGAGACCGCACAGTTTGCGTTGTTGCTTAGTGTGGCCTTTGACTCCGGACTTGGAGTGCTCGCATCTCTTGATCGAGTTATGAGAAATGCCACCGGAGCCACGGCATCCAAATTCAAAAGGATGCTGGGTTCGCTTGAGTTGGGCTCAAATCTTTGGGAAGAGTTATCTGAACTTCGACGAACGTCGAAGGATCCCTCGACTGGGGAACTGGTCTTGAAGTTACAGGTGGCTTTGCAGTTCGGATCACCCTTGGCTGACCAACTTTCCAAGCTTGCTAAAAGTAACCGTGCGAGTGTCTCGCAGCAACTTCAGGAACTGGCGGCAAAGCGAGAAAACCTCATGCTTTTGCCATTAGTTTTCCTGATCCTTCCGATAACTGTGGTTTTCGCAGTCTTCCCATCCATGCAATATCTGCAAATCAAATAGCAAAGGAGAATAATGAAAAAGTTTCTAGTCACCGAAAAAGGAGATGTGCCGGGTTGGGTGCTGATCACCCTTATGACCGCTGGGCTCGTCGTGGTGTTGTGGTCGGTAGCAACACCGGCCCTGAGTGGAATCTTGAACCAATCGTTAAACAAAGTTGCGAACTTCTGAAAGAGGTTCTGCGGTTGCAGAATTCTTGTCTCTGGTGATGCCGATGTTCATCTTGGCAGCTAGCACAATCGGTCTTGTGTGGGTTCAATTTGTCAAGAGCAACTTGAGAGTGGTTGCTGCCGAGGCAACGTTTCTGGCCGCTCAAGCCGACACCACAATTGCCGAGGTTGAGTTTTTCGTGGTTGGTGAGATGGCTGAGCGCATAAAAGTCCCTTTGTCCAAGCTTGACGTTCGAGTAGCCCAAGGACTAGCTGGCGTTGAACTTGGTATTGAACCTCTTGGGCTTGTGGGTCTCGGTGGGATTTTGGCGCCAAGTGTTTCAGTGAGGAGTCATAGTGCGCTTGAACTTTGATTCCGAACGCGGATCAATACTGTTTGAATTCATTGCTTTCGTGTTACTCGGTCAGCTCTTCATTTTTGGTGTAACAATGACGATTCTTGGCGAGTTAGATCAAGAACTCAAAGTCGATCTTTTTGCCCATCAACTTGCTAGAGCCGGCGCTATCGGGAAATTGGATTCCCTGCTAATGAGTTTGCAGAACGACTACCAGCTCAACCAAGTAAAGCTGACTGAAGTTGCTTGCAACCAGGAGCTCTTTTGTTTAGAAGTGGTCGCCGACTCTAGATCGGCTCAGGGTGTGAGCATAAGACATGCGGAGTGAATGTGGTTCCATACTGCCGCTCGGTATAGGGCTAATCTCCCTAACCG
>JBFYOM010000074.1:0-5067 GCA_041303805.1 Micrococcales bacterium | reverse complement strand
ACGTTTCGATTGGTGAACTTAAGGCGTTCGGTGCCAACCCACCAGCCGATGTGAACCTTGAACTCAAGGTTGGCGCTCAGGTTATGTTCATTAAGAACGACGACCAAAATAACGCCACCAACGGAACCAGCACCCGTCGCTGGGTAAATGGAACCATCGGTCACGTCACCAAGATCAATTCCCATAACCACGTAACCGTTGAAGTGGATGGCGAAGAGATCGAAGTGCAGCAGTCGACCTGGGAGAAGATCCGTTACCAACTAGACGAACAATACGACGACAACCTGGGCCGCTTCAAAGAGGTTCTAGTTCCTGAAACCCTCGCTGAGTTTCGACAGCTGCCCTTACGTTTGGCTTGGTCGGTCACCGTTCACAAGTCTCAGGGCATGACCTACGACGAAGTGGTGATTGAGCTTGGCGGAGGCGCTTTCTCAGCCGGTCAAACCTACGTTGCCCTCAGCCGAGTTAGAACTCTTGAAGGCCTCTACCTAACTGCGCCAATCACCCTGCACGACGTCATGGTTGATCCCGATGTGCAGCGGTTCATGGCCGAGGCGCCGAGCCCTAACTACGGCGGCCTATTCTAGGAATTTCGATCTGGCGGCAGTCAAAGAGCTAGCGCCAACGAATCTCCTCGCGTAGCTATCGGCAACCAACTCAACCAACTCATCTGTTTCAGCCACTAGAAACTTCGATGCCCGCAGGCGTGGAGTAATCGTCACAACGAACCGAGCAATCGCCTTGAGTAGGTTGTGCCTGCCCTTGATATGGCCCAGCTCATGGAAGTAGACCGCTTCCAACTCGTCGGGGCTTAAAACTTTTCGAGTCTCGCTCGTGACCACTATTGAGTGCCTGCCACCGATTTTTGCAACAAACGCCAGAGCCATCGGAAAATCGATTTCGTAAACTTGCTTCCCGCGAAATTTCTCTACAAAGCCCGCGCTAGCCTCAAGCTCCGGGCGAACCACTGCAGTTTGCTCCAAGAGCGGCTCGGTCTTTTGATTCACCAGCGCTAGCGTTATTCCGGCCAGGGCAATCAGAACCCAGAGCGCCACGTTGCTAAGTAAGCCAACTTCGACGCCGGCTCCGTCGGTTCCCTGAATCAACTCGAGTAGCGCCCAGAACGCAACCACCAAAGCCGTGATGGCCGAGAGGATCGCAGTGGCGAAAAACGTAAACCAAAGGGCCAAGCCGAGCTTAGGGGAGCGACGAAAACGACCCTTCAAAAAGGTCGGTGTAAGGCTGGTGACCAGAATGATCCATTCGAGGGCGAAGGGAACCAGAATGATTGGTGCGCGCACCTAAACCCCTATTTGTCGATTGCTTCGCGAAGCGCCTTGAGTTGAGCTGGGGTGAGTGCTTTGGTGAACTGAGCGAAGGTGAGGCCGAGGTTTGCGTCGTTGCCCAGCAGCTTCAACATAAGGTTGGCGCTGTGGTTCTCGCGCGTTTCTGCGGCACTAAATAGCAACGAACGACCGGCGCCGTTTTCGCGGTTGACCATTCCTTTGTCCACCAGACGAGACAGCACGGTGAGGATGGTGGTCAGCGCCAGGTCTTCACCGCCGTCGTTTACCTGCTCAAGAATTTGTTGCGAAGTAAGCGGTCCAGGCGTGTTCCATAGGCATGCCATCACTTGCGCTTCTAGTTCGCCCTGCTGTCTTCCGCGTTTACTCATGAGGCTATTCTACAAAGTGTCGACTTAGTTCACACAAAAACCTTCGGTAACCTTGGAACATGCTTATGTCAGACCGAGATATCCGCGCAGCCATCGAAGCCGGCCAGATTGGCCTCGAGCCACTCGAAATGAGTTTGCTGCAACCATCCAGCTTCGACGTTCGCCTCGATCGATTCTTCAGGCTTTTCGACAACCACAAGTACGCCTATATCGACCCAGCCGAAGACCAGAGCGACCTAACCCAGTTAGTCGAGGTTGACCCGAAAGAGGCTTTCATTCTTCACCCCGGTGAATTCGTGCTTGGCTCTACTTATGAATTCGTAACCTTGCCAGACAACATTGCTGCTCGCCTGGAGGGTAAGTCATCGCTCGGACGCCTCGGTCTTCTAACCCACTCCACAGCTGGGTTCGTAGACCCAGGCTTCAAAGGCCACGTCACCCTGGAATTAGCTAACGTTTCTAACTTGCCTATCAAACTCTGGCCTGGCATGAAGGTGGGACAACTTTGTTTCTTCCAGCTTTCAAGCCCAAGTGAGACCCCTTACGGCAGTGAGAAGTACAACAACCGCTACCAAGGTCAGCGCGGACCAACGGCATCCAGGTCTTTCATGAATTTCTACCGAACCGATGTAGGCAGCGAGCCTCTGGATCAGTAAATTTGCTTAGTTCTACAAATCGTAGAGTAGTATGTTCTACGAACAGTAAAACTAAATCAACAGGAGAAAAATGTTCAAGAAAATCATCGCGGCA
Organism: Micrococcales bacterium; assembly: GCA_041303805.1. GTDB lineage: Bacteria > Actinomycetota > Actinomycetes > Actinomycetales > Microbacteriaceae > Rhodoluna. The sequence continues at coordinate 2,642 of JBFYOM010000074.1, read as the reverse complement.
TTCGCCATCATGTTCGGCGCTGTTGCACTAACCGGTTGTGCACCAACCGAAACCACCCCAACTGCAAACAGCGTTACCATCGAAGACGCTTGGGTTCGCTCATCCGATATGACAACAAAAGCTGGCGGCATGACCGGAATCTTCGGTAAGTTCACCAACAACGGAACCACCGATGTTGCGATTTCGGGCGGCTCTACCGACATGGCGATGATGGTTGAAGTTCATGAAGTCGTCGACGGAATGATGAAGGAAAAAGAGGGCGGTATCGTAATCAAGCCAGGCGAAACGGTGATCCTTGAGCCAGGTGGCCTACACATCATGCTTATGAACATCAAAAAGCCAATTGTCGCCGGTGACAAAATGACCTTCACTGTTACGTTCGACGGCGCAGTGGCCCAGACCCTAGACCTTGTTGCTAAAGACAGCCAAGGTGGAGACGAAGAGTACAACGGTTAATTGATCTCAAGACGCGGATTTCTAACTGCCTCGGCGGTAGCCACTTCGGCCGCCGCCGGGGCAGTTGTCGCGTCTGGATTACAAGCCAATGCCGATGCCCTCAAGGCCGAAACCGCAGTTGGCCTCAAAAAAGTAAACCCAAACGGACCACACCAAGCCGGTATCGAACTAGAACTTCAGGCCTTCTCCAGGTTCATCGCATTTGATGTCCCACAAAAGATCGGAAAGCAAGACCTTGCTAAATGGGCCGAACTAATCACCGACGACATCCAAAGACTCACCAACGGCCGACCCGTCCTCGCCGACCCCACTGAACAGTTCGCTGGCAAGCCGTCCAGACTAACCATCACCGTCGGCTTTGGGCCAAGCCTTTTGAAGCGGCTGGGAATTGAAACTCCGGCAGGCTTTGAACCACTTCCAGCGTTCAAAGTTGATCGCCTGAAGCCAGAGTTCTCGGAAGGCGACATTCTTCTGCACGTCAGTGCCGATGACCCAATCACGCTCTTTCACGCAAGTCGAGCCCTAATCAGAGACACTGAGTCCTTTGCGAATCTTCGCTGGGTTCAAGAAGGATTCGCTAACGCGGCTGGAGTTTCCAGGCCCGGCACTACACAACGAAACCTAATGGGCCAGGTCGATGGCACCGACAACCCAGAGTTTGGAACCGACTTCTTCAACGAACTAGTTTGGATCAAAGAAGGCCCAGCTTGGGCAATCGGCGGAACCCAACTTGTCCTTCGTCGAATCCAAATGAACCTCGACACCTGGGACCGTCTTTCAACTGACCAAAAAGAGGGCGTCATCGGCCGCAAACTTTCCAACGGAGCTCCGCTCGGCGGAACTGAAGAACGCGAGATGCCGAATTTCGACGCCGTAGATGAAAACGGCATCAAGGTAATCCCACCTTTTGCTCACATTCGCAAAGCCGCCGGAAAAGCCGGCCAACAATTCTTCCGCCGACCCTTTAACTACGAAGTTCCCGGTGTTGAAGCAGGCTTACTATGGACCGCCTACTGCGCCAACCTATCTAAGCAATACGTGCCGGTTCAGCAGGCGCTTGATGAAGGCGATCTGTTGAATCTATGGACGACCCCGGTTGGTTCGTCGGTCTGGGTTTTTCCGCGCGGCTTTGAACAAGGTGCAATGTTGGCTCAGGGATTATTTTCCTAGCCAGAAATCATTATTACCGCCGCAAAGACTGTAATTGTGCCGAAGAAGAAAACCCAAATCCAACCTAGGAATCTAGCTACCAGAGACAAAGCCAAGCCGTCGAGCTGGCCCTTTGAATTGAGAATTTCCTTACGAGCGTGATAGCCGAGCAGTAAACCTAAGCCCGGTATGAAGAATGCGAAAATTATCGCCAAAATCGATAGCGTAGAGTATCTAGCGCCTTCGTTTGGAATGTATTGTGGTCTAACTCTCTGGAGCTCATTTGCTTGTACCGTACCCAAAATTTCTGGCTTTGCTGCTACACGTGTCAGAAGGATCGCCCCTGCCAAAAGAACTACTAGAATTCCCCAAATCCCATAAATAGTGTTGCTTGTTCCACCGAGGATGATGTTTGCCATTCCGATAGACAGACCCCAAAGCGTCGGGGAGAGGATGCTGATTAGGCGACCTGTTGTTTGGTAAAGCCCAAAGACTTCTCCCTCCCGTCCGTGTGGAGTAAATCGGGAAATAAATGTTCTACTCGATGCCTGCGCAGGACCAACAAAAAGCGTCAGAAGTAAACCGAAGATCCAGTAAGTGATTTGCCCGAAGTCTCGAAGTGCGAATAGTGCTACCGCAGAAACGATCAGACCTACGAGCGATCCCAAAATCACCGCCTTGGAGCCTATGATGTCATCTAGTCGACCACCGATTGCGGCGCCGATTGCGGCGATTACATTCGCACCTATACCGTAGAAAATTATTGACGTCGTGTCGAACCCAAAAGCGAGTGTTCCGAGGATTGCCCCGAAAGTAAAAACCCCGGAAAGCCCGTCTCGGTATACAGCACTAGAAACTAGAAATTTGAAAGTTTCCGGGGCCTCCCTATATAAGGTTTCTAATCTCCTAAAAAGAGCCTTGTAAGACTTGGCAATGCTTTCCTTAGCCTCTCCAGGCTGCTTCGGAATTTCAGGAACCCAAATAAGCAGAGGAATCGTGAACACTAGAATCCAGGCTGCTGCGAATAGGAAGATGGT
>JBFYOM010000073.1:0-5201 GCA_041303805.1 Micrococcales bacterium | reverse complement strand
CTTATCGATATATCGGCTTTTGGTGGTCTGGTGGCAACTCGCCAAACATCGTGCGACTCATGAACGACGGCGTTGCCCAAGCCACTTTCACCACGGTGAATCTGCTCGGACAATTGGGATCTGCGCCGAGTTCGCGCGTTAGCGATGACTATTTCGGTAACCCCAACAGCACCTATAACAGCGATGACAGCCCCTGCCCTTCTGGAAATACTTGCGGAACTGCTGGATTTAATGAGCCTTACGCCTTTGTGAACCTCCGATATGCTCCTGGCTTCGACGAGATCCAGTTCCTTGGCAAGGGCTTTGAGTTCGACACCATTTCCATCCGTCGATTTGTTCCGGCCTCTGATGCTGGCGAGGTGGCGATTGTTGGCTCTGGAGTAGTCTCCAGCTGCTCTGCATTCAGCGACACCAACTCTCAGTATGTGCTTCGCAACGGTTCTTTCGAGGACGACTACTTCACGGCGAGTTCGGGGACCGCGTCGGCAGCTCTTTCCGCTATGACCACATCAAACACCACCACCGACATGGCGCGTTGGGTTAGGTACAGTAACGGACCCTACCAGTTCACTAATCTCTACGACGCCACCAGTAGCAATGCCAATCGAATACCGTTCTGGCAAACCAGCGCCTCCGACGACAAGATCGAGCTCCAACGTCAGATTGCCGGATCAGAGTCAAGCGCAGCCAGAAATGGTTCACTTTACTTCGACCTCTTTGGGCCTAGGCCTGCCGACGGTTACGTTCATGCCGAGATCAACGCAAATGAACGAGCAGCGTTATTCCAAGACATTAAAACCACGTCAGGTGAAAAGATCACTTGGACTATCAAGCATCGAGGTCGCTTTTTCAGTTCAAGTGCAACGAGCCAGAGTGCTTCATCCACAACGACAGACGACCGAGACAAATTTGAAATCCTGATTGGCCCAGCCAGCGGAACTCTGGTTAGCCAAACTCCAGCTAGAAAGAAGTTGCCTGATTTGGTTTGGAACAGTGCAAATGCCACCTATGCCAACAACGCCTGGACCACATTCTCAACAAATTCATCTGGTCATACTGCCGGAACCATGTATACCAGGCTTGAAGACGGCTGGGTTCTTTACACCGGAACTTACACCGTGCCGGCAAACCAAACCACCACGCGGTTCTCATTTAGTTCTCGAGGAACCGGTACTGGCGGAAACCTTATCGATGACATCGGGTTTGACCCGATAATCTCCTGCCCTAGAACGGTGACGATACAAAGATCTTCAACGGCTACCTATTTATACAACCCTCTTACTGACTCGCAAATCCCCAACTACTCGTACCCAGACACCACCACGCTGACGTCTACTTCGATAAACGGTGGAACTGGAACCGCGACCGCAAATACTTCGACTGGTAACATCACCCTCTCGTCTAACACCGTTGGCACATTTCAAGTTCTCTACACCCTGACCGATGTAAACAATGAGACGTCAACGTCAACAATCACCGTGAACGTCGAGGATGCCGCGGCCGAATTTCCTTCGGTATTACTAGTGGACCCAAGGCAAACGCAAGTGACGTTGCCATCGACTACCCTCAGCGGTGCAACCAATGCGATGCTCTGTTACCAGCAGGTTGCCGACAGTTCTGGAACAGCCCTTAGCGATAACGCAACCTTGTCAGTTGGTCGATCCAGTTCGACAAGCGGTGTCACCCTAACTGAAACCACAAATCTTTGGAGATTCTCAGGAGCCAGAGCTTCTGTGCAAAGTCAAATTCCTTCGATAACGGTCAGTGGTTTGAGTTCCGAGCCACTCGTAACTACAACCTCAAAGTTCCTAAGAATCGGAGTTTCCGCTGCAACGGAATTTGGATCTGGTTCCTGCTTTGCAGCAACCAATCGAGTGCTGGAGCTGCGGCCTCTGAACCTGGGAACCGTCCTTGAGCGCGGAGTTTCCCTTCAATGACCAACAATCGAGCTAAACACCGCAAAACCAACCAAGTCCTTGAGAAGTTTTCTGGCATGTCGAGGCGCAGGCGCATTTGGTCGATTGCCCTGACCCTTGGTTTGGTTGCCTCTGCCAGCGTTGCTATCGCTAATCAGATCAATGTATTTGGGGTGGAATTTGGGGCAGGAAAAGTTGACACTCCAGATTGCCTAATCAATTCGCGCGTCGACTTTACATATTCGATCGCCACTGGGGGCGCCACTTCGGTTACCGGCGTGACCATCACCGGTGTTTCCACCGATTGTTCTGGGCAGTACATTTCTTTGAAAGTGATCAACAGCTCCGACGCAACGGTCGATGAGATTATCTGGCACCCGACCGCGGGCGAGACCGACACCTCAATAACCTTGCGTGCCAATGGCTCTACTACCGCAACGTCCAACTCGACCTCGTCCGGAATCTTCACAGCCTGGCCTCAATCTCAGACAAGCCCTGAGGGACTCCAAAGTTTTGCAACCACCCAGATTCAAGAATTGCAGTTCTCCATTTTCGAATCCAGCCGTGCTGCCACAAATTAATTCATCCAAAATTAGGCAAAAAAGATTTGACATAGACAGATTTAACTCGTAAATTGATTACAAATCTAACAATGGTAGATTTTCCAAGTAAGAGGAGGAAACCGTGGGAGCACACGCAGCCACAAAGAATCGCACCAGACGCGGACTTGCCTATTTGGCAATCGCCGGAGGTGCTCTAAGCATTTCAATCGGCGGCGTATTCGCTGCCAACTCGATCTCGATTAACTCGGGATCGGCCATCGAATTCGGTCAGGGTTTGGCATCTACGTCCAGCTGCGACGCCGCTCTAACCGCCTCAATCGCCCAGGCCTACGACGCCACGGATGATGCGTTCTACGCAAGCACCATTACGATTGGTGGCGTTGACGACTCGGGTTGCGACGGCAAAACTGTTCACGTTTCGCTATATGGCGACTCGGCGGTAGTTTGCGATGTCGATGGAACTCACGACACAGGTTCAAACATCGACCAGTTCACCATCGCTTCGGGCGACACCGAACTAGAAGTTACGATTCCAGCTTCCTGCGACGCTTCGACCGTCAAAAAAGTTGTAATCACCACTAGTTAACACTGTTAGATAGACTTTGATCATGCGCATCCTTAAGGGTTTTCTTTACTGGTTACCTCGCGTTCTCGCTGGGTTTGCCGTGATCTTGGCTATCTTGATCGGTACCGGCGTTGTAAACGCTCGAGTAGTCCTCTCCGACTCAATGGAACCGGTCATGTACAAAAACGACGTAGTCCTCGGACTTGGCTGGTTGAAACCACAGCCTGGCGACATCGCGATCTACCAAGAACGCGATGTCCAGGGCGTGGTTCGCCAGGACGTTGTGCACCGCGTAATTACGCTCAGTGCATCCGGAGAGTATATGTTCAAAGGTGACAACAACCAGTCGAGCGATGCCCTGTTAGTTCCTAAAGATGATGTCAAAGGTGTCATCCTTATGAAGATTCCAGGAATCGGCTCACTAATGAACCCACTGGGTGCGCTTCAAATTGTCGGAATTATAGGTGGCATCTGGGCTCTCGCCTTTGGCATCACGACACTGAAGAAGAACAAGCACGTCAGCGATGAAAGCTAGAGCACTCGGCTTCATTGCGGTCATTGTCACAGTAATCGCCCTTTCTGCCCTAGCAACTCCCCCGCCGACAGCGGCGGCCGACGTTATTACTTCTAAATCCTTCACCGGCTTCGCGTTCGAAAAATCCACTGTTACGGCAGCGATGAAGAAACAGATCAAAGCGTGGGTGGAAGCAACTGCCACTCCAAGCGCCGGTTACACGATGGTTGGTTGCGTTGGATACACAGGTTTCAATGCCAACCGTCGTGAGGCAGCATTCCTGCAAAGCTTGGCCGAAAAGCGATCGAGAAACATTTGTAATTACATTCGCACTCTCCGACCAATCATCACGCTCGAATCCATTCGCGGTATCCCTGGCGATGGCAAGAGTGCCACCGCACGTAAGGTGACTGTTCGACTAATCAAACCAGGCCCCCCCGACCCGCCGGACCCCACAGACACTGAGACACCGACCCCAACGGACACTGAGACACCAAACCCTACCGATACCGGTGGTGGTGGTGGAGACGTCGTCATTGGCCAGTGCGATAACTCCTTGAATGCAAAGATGCGTTCACGAATTTTGGCGGGCCAGTTCTACTTCCAATCGATCACAATTTCTAGCATTTCAAGCACTTGCTACACCAAGGTGATGGACGTCTACCTGCTTGATGCCGACGGCAATCAACTGGCCACAATAACTTCCCCGGCAATCTCGGCAACGTCAATCACTTTAAACTACTCAGCATTCAACCCAACGTCTATCAGATCAGATCTAATCAAGAAGGTGGCGTTCGAACTGCGCGCTCCCTAAATCTCGAAGTTCCTGATTGTGCGCCCAGCGGTTCAAATAGAAGTAGAAGGGATTCTAAGTAAACTTGACCATGTCGGCAAAGCAGCCAAGCCCCTAGAAACACACCAACAGCAGGAGTGCAAACGTGCCAAAGATCATCGTTGAGGTAATGCCGAAAGCCGACCTTTTAGACCCGCAGGGTAAGGCTGTTGCCAACTCCCTCAACCGCACCGGGCATAGCGAAATCACCGCCGTCCGCATCGGCAAGCGCATCGAGCTTCACTACGACACGACCCCAACCGAAGCCCAACTTGAAGAGGCTAAGAAAATCGCTGCCGACTTCCTGAGCAACGGGGTCATCGAAGACGTCGTCGCAATAACCAACGAGGCGTAAACCTGTGAGAATCGGTGTAGTCACTTTCCCAGGCACCCTAGACGACCGCGATGCCCAGCGTGCAGTGCGAATTGCCGGCGGAACACCGGTTCCCCTATGGCACGCAGACAGCAACCTATCGGATGTAGACGCAGTGGTTCTGCCTGGCGGATTTTCCTACGGAGACTACCTTCGCTGTGGAGCGATTGCTGCCCAGGCTCCGGTAATGCAAACCATTATCGAGAAAGCAGGTCAGGGGCTGCCAGTGCTCGGCATCTGTAACGGTTTCCAGATCCTCGTGGAAAGCCATCTGCTACCAGGCGGCCTAATCCGCAACGAACACCAGCACTTCATTTGCCGAGACCAAATCCTCAAAGTTGAAAACGTCAACACGGCTTGGACCAACCAATTCACCCAAGATGAACTAATAACCATCCCGCTCAAGAACGGCGAAGGCGGCTACATCGCCGACCCAGA
>JBFYOM010000072.1:0-5317 GCA_041303805.1 Micrococcales bacterium | reverse complement strand
AGTCCGCCGAATGCTGCGGTGATTACGCCCATCATGCTGGCGATTAGTGGGGAGTTGCCCATGTCGAGAGAGATTTGGGTGCCGAGTGCTGCGAATACGCCAAGACCGATGGCGTCTGGCCAGTCGATGGCTCGGGCGTTTAGTTCAATGTTCCTGGCTTTCACAAAGAACTGGATGAGGATGGCAGATCCAGCCAAGAGCCAGATCCAGATTTCGTTTTGGACCCAGAAGAATGGTGCTCGGTCGAGCAGGATGTCGCGGAGGGTTCCGCCACCGAACGCGGTTACCAGGACCAGGAGGATTACTCCCACCATGTCGAGCTTTTTTCGGGCGGCAGCAATTAATCCGGAGGCACCGAAGGCGAGGGTTCCGATTATCTCTAGAAGCTGAAGGGTTTGGTTGGCGATGTCGTTCTGCATTAGCGGCCGGCTGCGTCCACTACGTTTTTGACCAGCATGGCTCGGGTCATTGGGCCAACGCCGCCTGGGTTTGGGGAGAGGTATTTGGCGACCTTCTCAACATCTGGGTGAACATCGCCAAGTAGTTTGCTCGTTCCATCGTCGTTGAGGTGACGTGTGATGCCAACGTCGAGAACAGCTGCGCCTTCTTTGATCCAGTCGGGTTGAACGAAGTGGGCAACACCAACGGCGGCTATGACGATGTCGGCTCGCTTGATTACCTGGTGAGGATCTTTGGTGTTGGAGTGAACGGTGGTGACAGTTGCGTCGATACCTTTTCTAGACATCAGAAGACCGAGTGGTCTACCGACTGTGATGCCGCGGCCGATGATGGCGACTTCTTTGCCCTTAGTTGGGATTTCGTAGCGCTTCAGAAGTTCAACGATTCCGGCAGGTGTGCAGGGAAGCGGAGAGTCGAGCGGCTGGTTCACGCCGAGCACTAGCTTGCCGAGGTTGATTGGGTGAAGGCCGTCGGCGTCTTTGGCTGGGTCCATCAGTTCCAACATCTCGTTGGTGTCGATGCCAAATGGAAGTGGAAGCTGGATGATGTACCCGGTTACGTCGCTGGCATCGTTGAGGTCTTTGATGGCGGCTTTAATGTCTTGAGTTGAGGCACTCGCTGGGAGGTCGATTCTCACAGACTTGACGCCCACTTCGGCGCAGTCGCGGTGTTTGCCGCCAACGTATTGGTGGCTGCCAGGATCGTCGCCAACAAGTAGCGTGCCAAGGCCGGGAGAAATGTCTCTTTGCTTAAGCTCGATGACTCTGTGACGGAGTTCATCTTTGATGGTTTTCGCTGTTGCTAAACCGTCGAGCTTAATTGCGGTCAAGATTTACCAGTTTTCGAGATTTGGGTAAAGCGGGAACGCGTCGGCAAGCTTCTGAACTCTGGCCTTTAGCTCTTGGATGTTCGGGTTTGGCTTGAGAACGGAAGCAATCACTTCAGCAACCTCGGTGAACTCGGCTTTACCAAAACCACGGGTGGCAAGGGCTGGAGTTCCGATTCTCACACCAGAGGTAACCATTGGTGGGCGCGGGTCGTTTGGAACCGAGTTACGGTTCACGGTGATCTGAACCTCGTGAAGAAGGTTTTCTGCGGTCTGGCCGTCGATGACGGCGTTGCGTAGGTCTACTAGAACGAGGTGAACTTCGGTGCCGCCGGTTAGAACCTGCACGCCTTCGGCCTTCATGTCGTCCTGGTTTAGACGGTCAGCAATAATTGCAGCACCTTCGAGGGTGCGCTTCTGACGCTCTTTGAATTCATCTGACATTGCAGCCTTGAATGCAACTGCCTTTGCAGCGATGACGTGCATCAGCGGGCCACCCTGTTGACCAGGGAACACGGCCGAGTCGATCTTCTTGGCGTATTCGGCTTTGCAAAGGATTAGACCGGAACGTGGGCCAGCCAAAGTTTTGTGAACGGTGGTGGAAATTACGTCCGCGTAAGGAACAGGGCTCGGGTGCAGGCCGGCTGCAACCATTCCAGCAATGTGAGCCATGTCGACCCAGAGCTTTGCACCAACCTCGTCGGCAATCTTGCGGAACTCGGCGAAGTCGATGTGACGCGCGTAAGCCGACCAGCCGGCGATTAGTACGGCAGGCTTCACTTCGTGAGCACGAGCACGAACGATGTCCATGTCGATTAGGAAAGTTTCTGGGTTTAGTTCGTATGCGTGAGCTTCGTACATCTTGCCCGAGAAGTTGAGACGCATGCCGTGAGTAAGGTGACCGCCGTGAGCAAGTTCTAGTCCGAGGATGCGGTCGCCAGGGTTCGCTAGGGCCATTAGCACTGCCGCGTTGGCACTGGCTCCCGAGTGCGGCTGGACGTTTGCGTGCTCGGCACCAAATAGTTGCTTGGCGCGGTTGCGGGCTAGTTCTTCTGCAACGTCGACCACTTCACAGCCGCCGTAATAACGCTTGCCTGGGTAACCTTCCGCATACTTGTTGGTCAGCACCGACCCTTGAGCTTCCAGCACGCCACGGGAAACGAAGTTCTCCGAAGCAATCATCTCCAAGAAGTTGCGCTGGCGATCTAGTTCGTTTTGTAGAACGGCAGCGATTTCTGGGTCAGTTTCGCTCAATGGCTTGGTGAAGGAAGTAGGCAGCATGCCTAAATTCTAGCAACGCCCAAGTGTTTAGCCATCTCTGGCACAAATTGTTCGCAAAAACTAACACAGTTAGAAATGTTCGCTATGATGAAAATACATACTTTTGGTTTAGTTTTTGATTTATCTGGAATTAGTTACTTGGAAGTTTTTGGGGAACTTGAGTTTTAGTGAGGATTTAAAATGCCGCTGCCGGTAATGATTGGGTTTGGGCTCATCACCGTGGGATTCGGTTTGGCCATCTACATCGTCGTTGCCACGATTCGTGATCGAAAGCAGATTCGCCCGCTAAACGACGACGACGAGTAACTCTCCTTTAAGATTGGCTCTATGACTGTAACGGCGAGCCACTGGGTTTTAACCCTGATATGTAAAGACCAACCAGGAATTGTTCATGCCATCTCTGGCGCGGTCGTTGCCGCCAAGGGAAACATCACTGAGTCGTCTCAGTTCTCCTCGGACGGCTCTGGGCGATTCTTTATGCGACTGCAGATCGAGGCAGCAACATCGCGTCAGGCTTTCGAAACAGAACTTGCCCCAGTGATTGAGCGATACGGAATGACCTGGGAGCTCGATGAAGTTGGCAGGCCGCTGAAGACTCTAGTGCTAGTTTCCAAAAGCGCTCACTGCCTCAACGACATCCTGTTCCGTCAACGTTCTGGGCAACTTCCAGTGACAATTCCTGCCGTTTTCGGAAACCACTCAGATTTGAAGTCTTTGGCAGAGTTCTACTCGATTCCATTTGAGGCTCATGAGATTGTGGATGCTGTATCTAAAGCGGCTTTCGAACGTATGCTCCGCGACTACATTAAGTCGGCAGGCATTGAGCTAATTGTTCTGGCTCGCTTCATGCAAATTCTTTCACCCGAATTCGTCGCCGAATTCGAGGGTCGAATCATCAACATTCATCACTCGTTCCTGCCGGGCTTCAAGGGGGCAAATCCTTACGGGCAAGCGCACGCTCGAGGAGTGAAGCTAATCGGCGCCACCGCCCACTTCGTTACCGCTGATTTGGATGAAGGTCCGATCATCGAGCAGAACGTGATTCGCGTGACCCATTCTCACTCCAAAGAGGAACTGGTTTCGATGGGCCAGGACATCGAGTCGAAAACTCTAACCCAAGCGATTCGCTGGTTTGCCGAGCACCGCGTTCTTTTGGACGGCGACCGCACGGTTATCTTCGAATAACCCGCCGCCCGCTAGAACGCCTCGCCAAAACAACCGCCAGCAGTGCGATTGAAATTGCTACCCAAGACTCATTTGCAAGTTGGGGTAGGTTCACCCCGCTTGGCCAAGAACGCTTGTCTGACTCCTCTACCCCTGGTTGGTTGAAGCTCGGTTCGTTTTGGGTTGGTGTCAATGGGGCTCCGTTAGGACTACCTACGCTACTAGGGGTAGCAATCGCTTCGGCAGGATCCGGTTGCTCTGGTTTTTCGATTCGAACCAGCGACGAACTTATGGCTACTTCAGGCCCGGTGTTACCTCCGACATCTTTCACAGAATTTGCTGCCAAGGTTAATTGAACGGTTCCCGGTGAACAGGCCGATGACTCCAGAGAGTAATTCAGGTTTGGAGTCACCTCACGAAGTTCGAAAGTGCACCCCTTTGCTGACCCACTGCTTGAAAAGACATCGAGAGTCAATCCAACAATCACCTCGCTGAATTGAATCGCAAAAACCGGCATGGCGGTGGAATCGCTTCGCTCCTGAATTTCAATTGCGGCGTTTGGGGAAGTGGTGTCGAAGACTTGTTCGTCAAACTTATAGTCTGCGTCGGGTCCCTGGTTAGAAGCTTGGTCTCTTCCAGCCCCCGAGACCACCTTGAAGTTGGATGTGCCAAGACAGCCTCCAATCCAGACCACATAACTTGCAGCCGAACCCTCAACTTTAGAGATTGAGCAACCTAGTCCTGAGACTTCAAATGAGTCAGAGCCAATTCCAGTAACCGGCTCCGAGAATGTAACCAGATACTGAACGTTGTCTGGCAGATTTTCTCCGAGTGTGATTGAGGAAACCGATGGGGCAACGCGGTCGAGCTTCACCGAATTCGAATTCACATCCGCCGTGGGACCCTGGTTACCGCTTAGGTCTCGAAGAGACCGAGCTCGAAGACTGATTGAAACCTGTGTTTCTGAAGCACATTCGCCCACTGTGATGGCTGCCGTGGTGCTGTTGTTCATTGCGATATCTGCGATTCGGCAATTAATTCCACTGATCGCAAACGCACTGGCAGGTGGCTCTTGAAACGGTTCATCACCAATCAGGTAGAAGACTTGGGTGGCCGCGTTACTTGGCGACGCAGGTGTTGTGAACCTGAAACCAGGTGCTATCGGGTCGAATTTCACCGATGCGCTTGATGAAGTAGCTGTAGGCCCAAAGGTTGAACCTACAACCGAATTTGGTCTCAGCGAGAGTTCCAGTGTGCCTGAGCTGCAATTCACCACGTCGAAGTAGTAGGAAGAGCCACCCCCGTAAATAAACGGAATCGCGCAACCGTAAACACTGCCGTTGAAGCTGAAATCAGTTGGATCGAGGTCAAACACATACTGGTCAAACTCCAACGAATATGAGGCTCGAGTAGATACGGTGTTGGGGCTCATCAAAGCGAACGCAATAACTTTTGGGGCAAACGTGTATCGAAGAACCACAGCTCCGTTTCCAGATCTCACTCCTGCCTGGTGGCTTACGCCGCTGGTTAGGGCCATAGAGGCGTAACTTGATCCCCCACCGCCGCCGGCGCCATCACTTCCTCCCG
>JBFYOM010000071.1:0-5400 GCA_041303805.1 Micrococcales bacterium | reverse complement strand
CTAAGAAACCAGTGCCAGCCATAACCTCTGGACGAACCAGGGTCGGGGTGATTAGAGCGGTGAATCCGGCGGCTGCGGCTTGGTCGAGCGCGAGGTTCATCATGGCAAGTTCCAGACGCGCTCCCCAGCCCTTCAGGAAGTAGAAGCGAGAGCCCGAAACCTTGACGCCGCGTTCTAAATCGAGAATGTCCAAATCGAGTCCGAGTTCGGCGTGGTCTTTGGCGGCAAAGTTGAAGGTTGGTTTGCTTCCAACCTCGCGAATCACCTCGAAATCGTCCTCGCCACCTGCTGGAACACCTTCGCACACAACGTTTTCGATTTGCCAAATCAACTGGTCGAGTTCTTCTGCTGCGGCGGTGGCCTTGGCGTCGGCAGCCTTGACCTTGGCGGCTAGTTCTTGGGCGGCAGCAACGAGGGCGGCCTTTTCCTCTTTCGGCGCGGTAGCCACGGTTTTCGAGTGAGCATTTTGCTCAGCACGAAGAGCCTCGAATGCGGCTAGTTCGGCTCTCCACTGGGCATCGGCAACGGCAGCTTGGTCCACGAGGTCTTCGTTTCCACCGCGAGCGCGCTGAGACACCTTGATGGCGTCTGGGTTTTCACGAAGAAGATTTAGGTCAATCACCCGATAAGTCTATTAGCGAACTGTTTTGTGCTCGGCTATCCAAACTTCCATCTCTTGAAGGTTTATTTTGTCTGTGGCGACAGCAAGGACAAATTTGAGGCCCTCCTCGGTTGTAGCGATCAATGAGTAACCATTCAGTGCGAGAAATGAATTCAACGCAATCCATGATGTGCGCTTGTTCCCATCGACCATTGGGTGATTCTTAATGATTGAGTGCATCATGGCAGCGGCTTTGAGTTCCAAACTAGGGTAGGCATCTTCTCCGAATAGCGAAGTTTTGGGTCTGGCCAAGGCTGAGTCTAGGAGTCCGGGATCTTTCACAAAGAAGCCCGTAGGTCCCAACTCCCCAATCAAGATTTCTAAATTGAGGTAGAAGGTCATGAATCAGCCAGAAGATCGAAGAGTTCTTTGTCGCGCACCAAAACTTCTGCGACAACGCTTTTCACAACCGCTCTTTGCCATTCCCTCTCAATGAAAGCTTCGATAGCCTCCATCGCTGCCTTGTTCTTCGAAATACCCAACGATTCTGCAATCGCTGCGAGTTGTTTGTCTTGTTCTTCAGAAAGTCGTAATGTCATAGCCATATTTATACGGTATCAAAGTGATACCACTATTTACTAGTGACAATCTGTGGATAAGTTACTTGGCAACAGCCTTCTGCCACCAGCGGCGCGAGGTTGAATAGTCCTTGGCGTCGTTGTTTCCTTCATGAACCGAAGCTTTCTTGTCGGCGCGAGGGTAAGAGCCAAGGAAGACGAGCTTCGGGCTGAATCGGTAGAGCCCCTGGATGGCCTCGGCAACGGCTTCGTCTGTGGCGTGACCGTTGGCATCCACATTGAAGCGGTAACGGCCAAGTCGATCACCAAGTGGGCGAGACTCAATTCGGCTTAGGTTCACACCCCTAGCGGCGAATTGCTCCAGCATCTCGAGCAGAGCACCTGGGCGGTCGTTCGGAAGTTCTACAATCACCGAAGTCTTGTCGTGGCCGGTTCGCTTCGGGATCGCTCCCTTTTTGCCGACCTCGATGAAACGGGTCTCGGCATGCTTGTTGTCCGCAATGTTTTTAGCAATCACCTTCACCATGTAGTGGTCGGTGATGTTCGGAGTTGAAACTGCAGCGTCGATGGATTCGTTTTCCCATAGATCCGAGGCAGCGGCGGCGTTTGAGGTTGCTTGGAAGTGTTTGTGGTTCTTGAGGTTCGCACCCAACCACTTGCGAACTTGGGCATAGGCCACCGGGTGAGCCGAAATAGTCCGAACATCTGAAAGCTTTACGCCTGGCTTCGCCACAAGGTTGAAGTTCACCGGTACCGTGTACTCGCCGTAAATCTGGAGACCTTCGATAGTTGCAAGTGCATCGAGAGTTGCGCTTACTCCGCCCTCAACCGAAGACTCAACCGGAACAATTGCGCGAAAGGCTCGGCCACCCATAACCTCCGCGAGCGCATCGGCAACCGACAGGACTGCCTTCCATTCCTGGCCCTCGGCCGCTTTCACCTGGCGAAGTGCTAGTTCGGTGAAAGTTCCAGCCGGGCCGAGATAGGCGTAGGTGGTCTTTACGTTGCGAGCTTGTGATGACATACCTCTAGGTTAACCGCCACAATTGACTTATGAGTGCGCGCGCTGGCAAAAAGGCTGAGAACCGAGACCTGGTCAACATCGAAAAACTGGTCGACGATTACTTCTCGATCCACCCAGATGTTAGCGACCCGGTGCAAAAGGTTGCCTTTGGAACATCTGGTCATCGTGGAAGCTCTTTGAATGGTTCGTTCAACCACGACCACATCGCAGCAATCACCCAAGCCATCGTTGAATTCCGGCGAATGGAGAACATCCGCGGACCGATCTACGTTGGAAAAGATACGCACGCCCTTTCTGGCCCAGCCGAAGAAACCGCTTTAGAAGTTTTGGCAGGTAATTCGGTGATCGCTTTCACCGATGCCGCAGGTCGGTTTGCGCCTACGCCAGCCATATCGGTAGCCATCTTGAATCACAACTCTGGCAAGAGTGACAGTGATCCTTCGAGATCCGACGGGCTGGTAATCACCCCGAGTCACAACCCGCCAACCGATGGTGGCTTCAAATACAACCCGCCTCACGGTGGGCCAGCCGACTCGGACGCAACCAATTGGATTGCCAAACGCGCTAACGAAATCATCGAAGGTGGTTTGAGGGAAGTTGCGAAAGCCAAACCGGACGGAATTCCCTACGAGTTTCAGGATAACTACATTTCGCAACTGGGTTCGGTCATAAACCTAGACGCGATTGCCAATTCAGACGTGACAATCGGCGCCGACCCAATGGGCGGTGCCGCGGTTGATTATTGGGGTGAGATAGCCAGCCGCTACCAGCTGAAGCTCACTGTGGTCAACCCAGACGTCGACTACCAGTTTGCCTTTATGTCTCTCGACTGGGACGAAAAGATTCGAATGGACTGTTCAAGCCCCTTCGCTATGGCCTCGCTCATTGATGGTCGCGACCGCTTTGACATTTCAACTGGAAACGACGCCGATGCGGACCGCCACGGAATTGTCACGCGCGATGCCGGACTGATGAACCCGAACCACTTCCTAGCAGCATCGATCGACTACCTGTTCCGAAACCGTCCCGATTGGGCTGCCAGCGCTGCTGTTGGAAAAACTATGGTTTCTTCTTCGGTAATCAATCGCGTTGTCGAGGACCTGGGTCGCAAGTTAATTGAGGTTCCGGTTGGATTCAAGTGGTTTGTGCCAGGACTGCTCGATGGCACGGTTGGTTTCGGTGGCGAGGAGTCGGCTGGTGCAAGTTTCTTGAGGAGAAACGGCTCTGCTTGGTCAACCGACAAAGACGGAATCATCTTGGCTCTGCTGGCCAGCGAGATCACAGCGGTGACTGGCAAAACTCCGTCCCAGCAGTATGCCAGCCTTACTCAAAAGTTCGGAGCCTCGGTCTACGAACGAATCGATGCGCCGGCAACTCTTGAGCAGAAAGCCAAACTAAGTCGGTTGTCTGCTGATGCCGTTAGCGCAACAGAGTTGGCTGGCGAAACGATTACCGCTACCCTCACCCATGCGCCCGGAAATAATGCTGCTCTCGGTGGCCTAAAAGTGGAAACCGAAAACGCTTGGTTCGCAGCTAGACCTTCGGGAACCGAGAATGTCTACAAAATCTACGCAGAAAGTTTCCTTGGTCAGGAGCACCTAGAACGCGTTCAGTCTGAGGCAAAAGCGCTCGTCGACGGTGTGCTTAGCGAAGGCTAATAGGATGGCGCAGGAGCCATTCCGAAGAACTCTTCAAGGGTGGTAAATCCTGTTTCGTGCATTCTGGTTGCAACATCTACGCCAACATAGCGAAAGTGCCAAGGTTCGTAGCGATAACCGGTGATCTCGGTTTTACCTTTTGGATAACGCACAATGAAACCGTACTTGTAAGCATTAGCTGCAAGCCAAACGCCCGCCTTGGTTTTACCAAAACTTATGTTGAGGGTTGAAACCCCTTGTGCGGCAAAATCGACCGCAAGCCCTGTTTGGTGTTCAGAATAACCGGGACGAGCAGCCAATGCCTCGCCCTTAGCTTTGCCAAGAGAGCGAACTTTGGCTCTGTGTATCTTTTGCTGAGAGGAATAGCTGCGGAAGCCGCTTTGAACCACCAAGGTGCCCTTACCTGCCGCCTTCATGGCGTTTCCAAGGCGCACTACTGACTCTGCGGCATCTTTCTGAAGAGTTCTCCCGAGCGGGTTGTACTTAGCGACTCTCACCAAATTCTTTGGAGAATACTTTTTGTTGGTAAGTGGATTTTGTTTATTCACCAAGACGGTTAGTGATTTTGGTGAATTTAAATCACAGTTTTCTAAGCTGGGGAGCTGCGCACAGAGAGAAAGTTGGTTATCTACAAAGGGTTTTGCGAAAGCCTGGGCTGGTGATGCGAGGGTTAGACTCAGAACCATAGCGATTCCGCTGATGCACAACCTCAGGGTGCGCCGAAACCCATTTGTTACCCCCAGGGTCCGCTCAGTCACGGGTTCAAGAATACCCGCGCGACGAAAGAAGTGTAAATGCCAAAAGAATTAGAGAAACCTGTTGCCGGGGAGATGTCGCATCGCGAGATTTTGCTGGTACTAGTTGGTTTGATGGCCGGAATGTTTCTTTCCGCGCTAGATCAGAGCGTGGTCGGAACCGCCATGCGAACAATCGCCGACGACCTGAAGGGTCTCGAGCTTCAGGCTTGGGTCACCACGGCCTATCTAATTACTTCTACAATTTCGACGCCCATTTACGGGAAGTTAGGCGACATCTTCGGACGACGACGTCTGTTCCTTATCGCGATAATAATTTTCGTGGCCGGTTCGGCCCTCTCAGCTCTATCCGGCTCAATGCTTGAGTTGGCGGGTTGGCGCGCGCTTCAGGGAATCGGCGCCGGTGGTCTGTTCTCTCTTGCCATCACTGTTTTGAGCGATATCGTTCCTCCTCGCGAGCGTGCTCGCTATCAGGGCTACACCATGGCCGTATTTGCTACCTCTTCGGTTCTTGGCCCAGTAGTTGGTGGATTGTTCGCAGATGCAGGAATGATTCTGGGCATCGACGGTTGGAAATGGATCTTCCTAATCAATGTTCCAATTGGGGCTGCTGCGTTGTTCCTAGTTTGGAAGTTCCTACACGTTCCTCACAACGCGGTGAAGCATCGAATCGATTGGTTTGGTGCAACCACCATCATCATGGCTGTGGTGCCAATGTTGCTGGTTGCCGAAAATGGGCGTGACTGGGGCTGGGGAAGTGCAATGGCTGTCTCCTACTACATCG
>JBFYOM010000070.1:0-5437 GCA_041303805.1 Micrococcales bacterium | reverse complement strand
TCGACCAAGAAACGGCTCGCATCGGCGCCATCAACCAGGCGGTGGTCGTAAGACAGAGCTAAGTAGACCATGCTGCGGATTGCGATTGAGTCGTTTCCGCTCTCATCGGTCACCACAACCGGGCGCTTGCTCACGATGCCGGTTCCTAAGATAGCAACCTGAGGCAGGAAGACAACAGGAGTGTCGAACAGAGCTCCTCGTGATCCAGTGTTAGTTAGGGTGAAGGTGCCACCACCCAACTCGTCTGGCTTCAGTTGGTTGCTACGAGTACGGGCGGCCAGGTCTGCGATCGACTGTGCGATCTGAGCGATGTTCAAGTCACCGGCCTGGCGAATAACAGGCGTTAGCAGGCCACGCTCTGAATCCACAGCAAAGCTGATGTTTTCGGTGGGGTGGTAAATGATGTTCTCACCCTCGATAGAAGCGTTTAGCTTCGGGTGTGATCGAAGGGCTTCGGCAGCAGCCAACGTGAAGAACGGCATGAAGTTCAACTTGACACCGGCTCTTGCAGTGAAATCTGCCTGAACCTTTGCGCGAAGTGCAGCAATCTTGGTTACGTCAACTTCAACAACTGTGGTCAACTGGGCGCTTGCTTGCATGGAAGCAACTGCGCGCTCTGCCAAAACCTTGCGCAGTCGAGACATCGGTTCAGTCTGACCACGAAGCGCAGAAACCGAAACGACCGGTGCAGTTGCAGGTACGGTTTGGATTGAACCGGTTGCGGCAGCGAGAACGTCATCCTTGCGAATGCGTCCGCCAATACCGGTGCCTGAAACTGCAGAGAGGTCGATTCCACTTTCCGAAGCCAACTTGCGAACCAGAGGAGTTACGTAACCGGCGTCAGACACCGATGGAGTTGCAACCGGGGCGGAATTGGTAGTTACTATAGGCGCTGGGGCATCTGGAGTCGGAGCGACAGGTGGAGCTACTGGTGGAGCGACTGGTGGAGCTACTGGTGGAGCGACTGGTGGAGCTACTGGTGCGGCAACGGGAGCCGGAGCGACTGGTGGAGCTACTGCTGGCTCTGGTGCGGCAACGGGAGCCGGAGCTGCGCCGGAACCAGTTCCGATAACGGCTAGGGGAGCGCCAACCTGAGCGGTCTCGTCTTCCTGCACCAGAATCTGCTCAAGCACTCCAGCAAATGGAGATGGAATCTCGGTGTCCACCTTGTCCGTGGAGATTTCAACTAAAGGCTCGTCTACTGCAACGGTGTCCCCGACTTTTTTAAGCCAGCGAGTTACGGTGCCCTCAGTCACGCTTTCGCCAAGTGCTGGCAATAGTACGTTGTCGCTCATTACTTACTTATCTCCTAGATAGGGTTTCAAACTTAGTTTATGCGTGTGCGTGTAGCGGTTTGCCTGCCAAGGCTAGGTGAGCTTCACCAATTGCCTCATTCATGGTCGGGTGCGCGTGCACCAGCGCGGCGACGTCTTCTGGGTAAGCCTCCCAGTTGACAATTAGCTGCCCCTCACCGATTTGCTCACCTACGCGGGAACCAATCATGTGTACGCCGATTACCGGCCCGTTGTTCTTACGAACTAACTTGATGAAACCGGCAGTTCCGAGGATCTGGCTCTTACCGTTTCCGCCAAGGTTGTACTCGTAGGTTGAAACGTTCTCCGAACCGTAAACTTCTCTGGCTTTAGCTTCAGAGAGGCCAACGCTAGCAACTTCAGGCTCACAGTAGGTGACCTTCGGAATACCGTTCTCGTCGATGATCGCTGGGTTCAGTCCGGCAATCTGCTCTGCGATAAATATTCCTTGCGCAAAGCCGCGGTGGGCAAGCTGGAGACCAGGAACAATGTCTCCGGCGGCGTAAACATTTGGAAGGTTAGTTTGAAGTCGTTCGTTGGTTAGAACGTAACCGCGGTCCATTGCGATTCCCTGTTCTTCATAACCCATGCCGGCAGTGTTTGGTCCGCGACCAACTGCCACCAACATCAGGTCGGCTTCAAGTCGGGTTCCATCTTCAAGTGAAACGATCACACCATTAGCGTGCTGCTCAACCGACGAGAATCGAACTCCTAATTTGAAGTCGATTCCACGCTTGCGGTAAGCGCGCTCCAAAGCTTTACTTAGAGCTTCATCTTCATTCGGAACTAGGTGTGGCAAACCTTCAACGATGGTCACTTCGGTGCCGAAAGACTTCCAGATGGATGCAAACTCAACACCGATGACCCCACCGCCCAGGACGATGACCTTACTCGGAACGAAGTCCATCTGAAGTGCCTGTTCAGAAGTGATAACCCGACCGCCGATTTCAAGGCCAGGAAGCGAGCGGCTGTAAGAACCAGAAGCTAGGACAACGTCTGTTCCGGTGTAACTGTCGCCATTGACCGAAATTGTGCGAGGTCCAACGAGTCGGCCTTCGCCTGAGACGACAGTGATGTTCTTGCTTGTTACTAAACCTGTTAGACCTTTGAAAAGACGGTCGACTATGCCATCGCGGTACTTGTTGACCTGGGTCATGTCGATTGACTGGAAGGTTGCGTTTACACCAACCTGCGCTGATTCACGAGTGACGTCTGCTACTTCAGCCGAGTGAAGAAGGGCTTTCGTTGGAATACAACCGCGATGCAGACAGGTGCCACCGAGCTTGTCCTTTTCAATTAGAGCGACGCTCTTACCTAGCTGCGCTGAGCGAAGTGCTGCAGCGTAACCGCCACTGCCTCCACCGAGAATTACGATGTCGAAATTGTGGTCAGCCACGTTTACTCCTAAATGATGCGGTTCCAGATTGAAAGTTTACTAGCCAATTTGCTTGGCAAGGGCAACCAGGGTTCTTACGTGAGATCCGGTAGCACCCTTTGGAACAACGCCGTAGGCTGCGCCTTCGTTGTGCGCTGTTGCGGCGATGTCAAGGTGAGCCCACTTGATGTTGTCGGACTCGCCTTTGGCTCGGTTACCAACAAATTCTTGCAAGAACAGGCCACCAATTATGGTTCCACCAGATGTGTTTCCCATTTTGACGTTGGCGATGTCAGCAATGTCTGAGTCGATCAGCTTTCTAAGGTCTTTAGCCAGTGGCAACTGCCAAACCAATTCACCAACCTCTTCAGCTGCAGACTGCACTGCCTCGACTGCTGCTTGGTCACCCATGAGACCAGCGTGTCGGTTGCCAAGAGCGATTTGAACAGCGCCTGTCAATGTAGCCACATCGATGATGTAGTCGGGCTTTGCTTCTGAAGCGAGAGAGAGACCATCCGCCAGCACCAGGCGGCCTTCGGCGTCGGTGTTTAGAACTTCGATAGTCATGCCATTTCGCGCACGAATTACGTCGTTAGGGCGCTGAGCCGTTCCGCTAGGCATGTTTTCAGCGATGCAGAGCCAAGTGGTCACCTTTACCGGTAGTTGCAACTTGGCGATGGCGATTGTTGCCGCTGCCACGCTGGCTGCGCCAGTCATGTCATAGTTCATGCCAATCATATTTGCACCGGGCTTAAGTGAGAGGCCACCTGTGTCGAAAGTGATTCCCTTGCCCACCAGAGCTAGGTGCTTTTTTCCGACCTTAGGTTTGTACTCGAGCTTTACGAGTCTTGGTCCTCGCGATGAACCGAGACCTACGCCAAGAATGCCACCGAGACCTTCTTTGACCATGCGATCTTCAGCCCATACCTGAACCGTGAGGCCCGCTGCTTTCGCAGCAACCGAAACGGCCTTCGCCAAAGATTCAGGATAAAGATCTAGACCCGGCATGTTGACTAGGTCTCTCGTTAGATTGACGCTTTCGGTGAGAATTCCGATTTGATTTATTGCAGCAACAGATGGCTTGTGAGCCGAAATTACGGTCACACTTTGGACCTTGTTTTCTGCAGCTCTCTTTAATCCTTTGTATTTGGTGTGCAGGTAGGTGCCTAGAGACGCGCCCTCTAGTATTGCCCCAACCTGTTCGGCGTCCTTAGTCTCTAGACCAATAAAGATGTCCTTGAATCCGGAAAGTTTACGGCTAATCGTTGCACCAAGGTCCCGCAGGTCGTTCTTGTTGAGAGGCTTGGTTCCTATACCGATGAGCGCATATGTGGCCCCGTCCGGCGCCGGCAAACGCAATAAACTCTCAGGCTCGCTACTTGCACCGACATTCACCAGGTCCACTTTGGCCAAAGCGCTGGTTTCGATTGGCGTCCCAGCCAGTATTAGGCGGTCACCCTTTTTGGTAACAGGAATAACGTAGACGGCGTTCTTGTTGAACGAAGTGAACTTGGCGATTGTGTTCAATTTTGGTGTGGTCATGTTCTTCAGCCTAGCGAAAGTAAAATGATTCTCGTGAACGGTTTCAGTCTTTTCAGTGAAGTCAGCCCAAAGGTTGAGATCCCTTACGGCTTGCGTTTAATTGGAAGTATTCACGGCTTCACGGACGCAGGTCAGGTAATTGACCAGATGGCGCACAACATTTTGAACAGGCTTGATTCCGAGTTGGTTATAACTTTCAACAATGACGAACTGCTCGATTACCGAGCCAGAAGACCCTCAATGTTCTTCGAAAAAGACCACCTTGCAACTTATGAACCATCGGTTTTGGGAATCTATTTGGTTAGAGACGAAGCCGGCTCTCCCTTTCTGTTCTTGCACGGGTACGAACCAGATTTCCGATGGGAAGGTTTTGCCGACGCGATTGAGGAGATTGTCGACCGCTTCGGGATAACTGACTTCACCTGGGTTCATTCCATTCCTTTCCCCGTTCCTCACACCCGTCCGGTTGGCATAACTGTGAGCGGAAATCGAACCGAGCTCATTGAGCGTTTCTCGGAGTGGCGCCCGGAAACGCAGGTGCCTGGAAATGTTGTTCATCTGCTGGAGTATCGTCTATCGGGTCAAGGGATACCGGTGGTCGGCTTTGTTCTATTGGTTCCGCACTACCTAAATGAATCTGACTATCCGAATGCGGCCGTCACCGGATTCGAACTCATCACCGCTGCTACTTCTTTGGTCTTTCCGACCGACCAGTTGAGAGCGGAAGGGGTTACGTTCCTTGAACGTCTGAACAGAAAATTGGAGGAGAACGAGGAACTTGCAAAACTGGTTTCCAATTTAGAGCAGGGTTACAAGTCCGACCGCGCAACCGGTTTTGGCGTTCAAATCGTCAAACCAAAAGCTGAAGAGCCGAATGCTGAAGAGATCGCCGCGGAATTAGAAGACTACCTAGCGAACCGACAGCAAAATAAGTCCGACGATTCCCTCTAGTCGAGGAATTTTCAAGCCAATCGGCTTGTTCAACTAAGCAGTACTCAATGTCATTTTTTGTCCTTGAGGCGTGCCATAATTAGAAAAGGACCCAGTCGTTCGCAATTTTGCGGATTTGACATGGGTCTTAGTACTGCCCGATTTCGGGTTGTGCACCTACCAGTGAGATGAGTCAAGTGGGGAAAGACAAGGCAAACGGCCAGGAGCCAGCCAAAAAGGGATTCATTAAGGGTCTCTTTACTAAGTCGAGCACGTC
>JBFYOM010000069.1:0-5474 GCA_041303805.1 Micrococcales bacterium | reverse complement strand
AACCTGGAAAGTTAACTGTTAGCCTGCGTGAGGAACTAACCGGTATTCAATACGGAACTATTGAAGACCGACACAATTGGCTCTATAGGCTGGCGTAGATGAAGATCGCAAAGTTTGCTTACAAAGGTGTGCCGGCCTGGGGTTTGGTTGATGGTCCTGAACTAGTTCTGTTCAAAGGCCACCCGCTTTTCAACAACTACGAAACCAGCGGCGATCGCCTGCCTCTCAAAGATGTTCAGCTGATGCCTCCGGTACTTCCAACTACCAAAATCCTCTGTATCGGCAAAAACTATCAAGATCACGCCGACGAGATGGGCTTGGGAACACCAACCGAACCTCTTATTTTCTTCAAACCAACCAGCTCTCTGATTGGGCCGGAAGAGACCATTGTCATTCCATCCAAGGTGACCACCGACGTTGACCCCGAAGGCGAGCTGGTAATCGTAATCGGCCAGTTGGCCAAAAATGTTTCCGAAGACGATGCCATGGACTACGTTTGGGGATTCACAATCGGAAATGACGTTTCCGCTCGAGACATTCAAAAGCGCGACGGGCAGTGGGCGAGAGCCAAGGGTTTCGACACATTCTGCCCACTAGGTCCATGGATCGAAACTGAATTTGTGCCAGAGGGTCAGGTTCTTGAAACTCGCGTCGATGGAGAGCTTCGTCAGCGTTCGGGAATCGACAAGTTGATCTTTGATATTCCTCGAATAATCGCTCACATTACCGAGGCCATGACTCTTCTACCCGGTGATGTCATCTTTACCGGCACGCCGGCTGGCGTCAATCGGATCGAACCTGGTCAGGTGGTTGAAGTTGAAATTGAGGGCATCGGAGTGCTTCGCAACCCTGTCGCCTAGACTTTAGGCTATGACTTCAGGTATTACCGCACCTTTCACAACCGCAACCGGCTCGGACGTTGTTGTTCGTTTCTGCCCTTCGCCAACCGGCTTGCCGCACGTTGGTTTGGTTCGAACCGCACTTTTTAACTGGGCTTACGCTCGCCACACCGGCGGTAAGTTTGTGTTCCGCATTGAAGACACCGACGCCGAGCGCGATAGCGAAGAGTCATTCGACATGATCCTGGATGCCCTTGGTTGGCTTGGTCTTAACTGGGACGAGGGCGTGAACGTTGGTGGCCCGAATGAGCCTTACCGACAGTCTGAGCGCGGGCACATTTACCAAGACGCCATCGAGAAGCTAAAGGCTTCTGGGCACATATACGAATCGTGGATGAACGCCGAAGAGATTGACGCCCGCAATGAGGCCGAGGGTCGCCCGAAGCAGCAAGGGTATGGAAACTGGGAGCGCGATGATGCTACCCGCGAGCAGTATCGCAAGAGCGATGTAGCTCCGGCACTTCGTCTTCGTGTTCCAGACGTTGACATTAGGTTTGATGACCTGGTTCGTGGCGAGATTGTTTTCCCAGCCGGTTCCTTCCCTGACTTCGTGGTGGTGCGCCCAAATGGTCAGCCGCTTTACACGCTTGTGAACCCTGTCGACGACGCACTCATGGGCATCACCCACGTGCTTCGTGGCGAAGATCTGTTGTCTTCAACCCCGCGCCAGATTGCTCTCTACAACGCGATGGTTGAGGCTGGCATTACCAAGTTCATCCCACGCTTCGGTCACCTTCCTTACGTCATGGGGGAGGGCACGAAGAAGCTTTCGAAGCGCGACCCTGAGGCGAATCTCTTCCACCACCGCGACCGCGGTTTCATTCCAGAAGGTTTGCTCAACTACCTTTCGCTGCTTGGATGGGGTTTGTCGGCTGATCAGGACGTCTTCACCATGAAGGAACTGGTGGCTGCGTTTGACGTTGAAAACGTGAACCCGAACCCGGCTCGATTCGACCAGAAGAAAGCGGACGCGATTAACGCGG
Source organism: Micrococcales bacterium (assembly GCA_041303805.1). Lineage (GTDB taxonomy): Bacteria > Actinomycetota > Actinomycetes > Actinomycetales > Microbacteriaceae > Rhodoluna. The sequence goes on along the minus strand of JBFYOM010000069.1, from coordinate 3,592 downwards.
CTCACATTCGTCTGCTTTCGCCGGATGACTTCAAGGCTCGCGTGATTCCTTACCTGCAGTCAGCTGGAGTGTTGGGGGCTTCGATTTCTGCCGAGGAGGATGCCATTCTCGATGCGGCTTGCCCGTTGATTCAGGAGAGAATTACAGTTCTTTCTGAGGCCGGGCCGATGTTGGGCTTCCTGTTCACCAACGACATCGTGGTTCAGGATGACGCCAAGGCTGGCCTACCTTCGAATGCCAAGGAAATCCTGGAAGCGGCTGTTGTTGCCCTTGATGGCTTAGATAACTGGGAAACGGCTTCGATTCAGGAACTATTGAATGGCACGCTCATCGAATCAATGGGGCTAAAGCCGCGCGACGCCTTTGGTCCACTTCGAACCGGTATTTCCGGTCGCCGCATTTCCCCTCCACTGTTCGAGTCGATGGAGATTTTGGGTAAGGAAACCAGCATCGCCAGACTTCGGATGTTTGCTAACACTCTCTAGTCGCCTGTAATATAAAGCGGTTAGCCACTTTGGGATATGGTGTAATTGGCAACACGAAGGTTTCTGGTTCCTTTGTTCTAGGTTCGAGTCCTGGTATCCCAGCACTGAAAAACAGTCGAGAAATCGGCTGTTTTTTGCTTTAACCTTTAGGGATGGAAAGCGTAGAAGCGTATTTGAAGGCTCAGCCCGAAGCTAATCGAGTGGTTCTTGAACGCATCCGAGGCATTGTTTTAGAGACTCTTGAAGGGGTCACCGATTCCTTTTCCTACGGCATCATCGGATTCAGGTATCAGAAAAAGTACGTCATCTACATCTCGGGTTGGAAAAACCACCTGAGTTTTCACGGGTTCAGCGTCTCGCTTGGCAACGACATGGTGGCTAGGTATCCGCAACTGAAACTGAAGGGCAGAACTTTGCAGTTTCAGGTTGAGCCGGAACTGCCTGAAAGCTTGGTTAAGGAACTCGTTTTAGCGCGGGTGGCAGAAATTGGTTTGTAGTTCTAAGGAGCGTCCAAGTTTCGTTCAGCAAAATTAGAGTCAAAATCCAGATAATCGCGGAAGTAATGCTCTCCGATTGAATCAGCAGTTCATCTGGGCGGATAACAGTTTCGACTCCGTTGGCCTGATCTGAGAGGCTTCGATTTCTAATCTGCCTGAAGACGCCTTGATAGGTAACTAGAGAATTCAGGAGTTCAATGCCAGTAACTAGGCGCGCGAAGATGACCAGCTCACGCCAAATCTCAAGTTTCTTTCCCCTCAGGTGCACATCAAGAGTTTATCTAGTTAGTCGGTGGTGAAACTGTCGCCAGGTTTCAAATAGTCGAAAATTCCACCATTTGAGACTGTGATTTGTTCGATTCGACTGTTGTTTAACTGGTGTCCTTGCTCGCTGAGATGGATGTTGTGAGTTGGGAATGAGTGCTCCGGTTTTACTTGAGAAACGAAATCCATGACGTCGCCAATCTTCAGCCAAGGCGCCGAGGACGGGCAGGCCAGGTATTTGACGCTTCGATCCGGAAGGGTGTAGCTATCTCCTGGGTAATAAACGGTGTTGTTTATCATCACGCCACAGTTTTGAATCAATGGGATGCTTCGGTGAATTTCGATGTGCATGCTTCCGAAGAACTCTGCGGTGAAAGGTCCTAGCTCGTAAAAGTCGCCATGTTGAACAATCGTGACTGGATAGTCGGTTAGGCGATTCGCCACGTCTTCGGTGCTCAAAATCTGTGTGTCTGGGTTGTCTTTCAAGAGGGCCGCGATTTGGTCTTCGTGCACGTGGTCGTCGTGGTTGTGGGTAATCACAATGCCAAGCACATTCTGATAGCCCGTCATTGGGCGGGTGTAAAAACCGGGATCCAGAATTAGGGTTTTGCCGCCCTCTTCAAAAACGAGGGTTGCGTGCTCAAGTTTGGTTACCTTCATGGATTCCATCTTGCCAACCCTGCGTAGAATTTTGGTTAGTTATGAAAAAGTCTGGTCGGTCCTGGTTGGTGGCATTCACCATGTCGCTACTGCCGCTCGTTTATGTTTCGGCCAAAGACCTTCAATTGCCGGTTCTATGGGACGACCTTTACGGTTATTTTGCATTAGGCGCTGGATTGCTATGCACAATACCGATCTGGACCACAGCCATTTCCAAAGGCCAAGTGGGTATTGCCCGACAAATGCAAATGACCCTGTTGGCAATTTTGCTGTCTTACGCCTACGCATTTATTTCAGGGAATGTTCTCTACTACTGGCAACCAACTGCTCTTACCTCTTTAGCGCTCTTGACTGGATGGTTTGTAAAAGCTCAACTGGTAACCAATTTGGCTCGGGTGCCAAACTTAGCTGCACTGGTCCCAGATAAGGCAACCGTGATTGATGGCCGGGATCTAGAGCATGTGGAACAAAGTTCCCTTGAAATTGGTCAAGTGGTCTTAGTCCGTCCTGGCAATGTGATTCCAGCCGATGGATTTGTGATCCAAGGACAATCTTCTGTCTCTGAGGAATCAATCACCGGCGACGAGACTGCGATCCTCAAGCAGCCTGGCGACTGGGTTTTGGCCGGTAGCGAAAATCTGCCAGGTCGTTCGAGCGAGCACGCGCCACTGACGATTCGGGTTAGTGCAATTGGTGATGATTTAGTGGTCCACGAACTAGCGAGATCTATAGACACCGAGAACCGCCAGCCTGCAAAGTACTCGAAGTTTGCAACCATTTCGGCTTCCATCCTCACGTTCTTTTCAATTTCGGCAGCCCTTATTCTGGCTGGGCTTGAACTAGTTTTCGAGTTTGGCCTGGAGGCAGCATTCTCGGTTGCCATAGGAGTTCTGCTGGCAACTCAGGTAGCGGTTGCTAGAACAAGTGTTGAGGTTGCTTCGGCTGCAAGTTCAATCAAGGCTGCAAGCCTAGGTGTAATTCTGAAGTCACGATCCAGCTTCGAGGCATTGGCAAGAATTAATCACGTGGTTCTAAACAAGACAGGGATAATCACTAAGGGACACACCTCGGTTGGCAAGATTCACCTCGCCCGAAACACGTCGATTGGTTCCGAAGGGGAACTCCTTGCTCTAGCCGCTTCGGTTGAGATGGGAACCAGCCATGAATTGGGGCATCTCCTTATTCAGGAGGCCGCCAAACGAGGGCTCGAACTTCCAAAAGTAACCGACTTCGCGCCGATTCCAGGCTTGGGTGTATCGGCACGGTTCGACGGATCACTGGTCCAGGTTGGAAACGCGGGCATGGTCAATGTGTCCGGTGTAAACATGAATCCGTACGATCTTTTTCAAGTTTCGAGCGCATTGAGTGCCGGTTCTAGCGTGGTTTTCGTTGGCATCGACGAACTACTTGTTGGCTACATCGAATTTCCAGACGAGGTTAGGGCTCACTCTCAGGCCGCCATTGTGAAGCTGAGCGGAAAGCAAGCCATTACAGTGCTTTCTGGAGACTCGCACCAACTGGTTGAGAAAATCACTCAAGGACTGGGGCTTTCAGAATTCGCAGCCGAGGTTTTGTCTACTCGAAAAGCAGACTGGGTTAAAGAAAAACGAGCAAACGGCTCCAAACTACTTTTGGTTGCAGATGGTCACTACGATGCCGCCGCTCTAATTGAAGCTGATGTTGCCC
>JBFYOM010000068.1:0-5566 GCA_041303805.1 Micrococcales bacterium | reverse complement strand
CGTTTGGGCGGAAGCCGGGTTGGGTGGAGCCGGCGGCGCGGAGTTCGGACACATCAAACTAGACCGTCAACGCGAACTTAAAGCCGACGTCCTAGAGGAAGCTCTGGACCGCTTCGCGGGAATCAAACTTCGGGTGCCCGTGGAATCGGCACCTGGCGACAACGAGGCAAACGGTCTGGGCTATCGCACCCGAATCCAACTTCACGTTGATGAGCAGGGTTTCGTGGGTCCTTATCGCGAGCGTAGCCACGAGGTGGTTCGAGTCAAGTCACTGCCTTTGGCAACCGAGGACATTCAAGAACTTTCGTTTCAAACCAAGAACTACCAGAGCGTCGAAAAGATTGAGGTCATGGCTTCGAGCACAGGTCAGGTGCAGTGGCTGATTGACAAAAAACTTCAGGGAGATGAGCGTCTCATAGAACGAGCCGGCGGACGCACGTTCCGTATCACCGGCGGCGGTTTTTGGCAGGTTCACAAAAAAGCGCCTGAAGTGTTGACCTCGGCAGTAAACGACTTTATTGAGAAGTCAGGCTGTCTGAAACTCGGGGCAAACAACTTAGACCTTTACGGAGGGGTTGGCCTCTTCACAGGAACCATCGCAGCCAAGTTTGGAACTGACCTTCGCATGACCACGGTGGAATCTTTCAAGCAGGCCACCGCCGACGCGACCTTGAATCTAAAAGATCTTCCAAACGTGAAGGCGGTTTGCGAGCCGGTTGAACGTTTCATGGCTACGCACAAAGACGAGACCGGCGAAGCCACGGTCGTGCTCGACCCGCCTCGGTCTGGTGCCGGTGGCAAAGTTGTGGGCCAGCTTCTAAAACTTGCCCCGAAGCACATCGTTTATGTTGCCTGCGACCCGATTGCATTGGCACGCGATCTAAAGCAATTGACGGAGCACTACGAGCTGGCCGGAATTCGCGCCTTTGATCTCTTTCCGCACACCCACCACATCGAAACGATTGCCAGCCTGATTCGAAAATGACCGAGTTGAAAATTGGCCCCGGAGCGGAGCAGGTGGATGTGGTCATCGTGGATGACCATGACGCCATCCGGTTCGGTTTTAGATCTGCCTGCGCGGATTTCAACTTCAACCTTTTGGCAGATGGGCCAAATGTCAGTTCCTGCCTGGATGCGCTCGGTAATAGTCACGCCCAAGTTGCAGTTCTCGATCTTTCTTTGGCAGACGGCTCAAGTGTTCAAGACAACGTCACAGCATTCGTCGAGCGCGGTATTCAGGTGCTCGTCTACTCGATTGGCGACAAGAACCACCTGATCAGGGCAGCGGTGAAAGCCGGTGCCGCGGCGGTGGTAACCAAATCGCAGAGCATGGAAGATTTGGCCAAGGCTATCTACCTGGTTTCCCACGGCGTGTACATCAATAACCTGCAAACCACAGCGGCAATCGATTCCGACATTGACTTCAAAGACGCCAAGCTTTCTCCTCGAGAGCGAGAAGTCCTTTCTCGTTATGCATCCGGACTAACCCAGCGCCAGATCGCGTTTGACCTAAAGATTGCGCCAAGCACTGTAAAAGAACACATCGATCGAGTGCGCACGAAGTACGCCGATGTCGGTCGCCCGGTCACCGACAAAACCGATTTCTTGAAGCGTGCGCTCGAGGATGGGCTCATCGAAGATGTCGGTTAGCGAAAGAAACGAATCCACATTCGCGAGATTGAGGATCGAAAGAATTCTCGGCCGAGTTTTCTCATTGGCCGCGCTAGCAACTACCGCAGAGACAATCGCCAATGCCACGTCGCAAACCAAGTACCTGAATCCAACAATTCTTTACTCTTCAATTGGACTGATTTTGGCCGCTCAGCTTTACACGGTTTTTGCATTTTGGTTTGGTTCGGCCCGAAAGCGCGCATATGTTTTTCACGGAATTGCTTATGTGGCAGCCTTCTTGTTGTACCCATTTTCAGTAATGCCTGGAGCGGTTATTGAACCGGGTTTTCGTCCTTGGCTTTGGTGGGCGGCTGGTATCGCAGCAATGGCAGTTGGAATGCACCTCCCCAAGTGGTGGTCGATTGCCTTTGTGACTATTAATCCTTTGTTATGGATGCTATTGCACCAATCATCGATTGGTGGAGGGGCTTCGCTTGGCACTGCGGCACTTGAAGGGGCTTACTTGATCCTTTATTTCGCTGCAGTTCATTCGCTCGTGGGCCTACTCAAAGCAGCTGCGTTTCGCCTAGATCAAAAAAATGAGCAAACAGCCGAACTGGCAGTCCAAAGAGCGGCGCAAGAAGCTACTGAGTTTGAACGCCAGCGCCTCGACGATTTAGTTCATGATTCAGTGCTAACCACGTTGCTTTTAGCCGCAAAGGCTCAAAATTCACAACAACACAGGTTAGCGGCTATCAGCGCCCGAGATGCGGTGGTTGCAATTCAGCATGCAAGTTCGGAGAACTTGGCGCAGGTCAAAGATGTCTCTGTAGGAGCCTACCTAGATGCATTGCGCTCGACAATCGAACGAGGCTTCAAAGGCTGTTCGGTGAACCTGAGCAATTCAGCAGTGTTTCTAATTCCAACTCAGGTTGGATTAGCGATTTCTGAGGCAACCATTCAAGCATTGACCAATAGTTTTCAGCACGCGGGCCCGAAAGCCGAGCGCGAGGTTAGGTTGAAAGCCGACCATCACGGTTTGAAGGTAGTTGTGAAAGATAACGGCCGCGGCTTTTGGGTTTCAAAAGTTCCGAAAGACAGATTTGGCGTTAGGAACTCAATTCATCGTCGAATGGAACACGTTGGAGGTTTTGCGAAGATCGAGTCGGCACCTCGCAAGGGTGCAACAGTGGTTTTGAGGTGGTCGCCAGATGCTTGAAGTACCGAGATGGATTTTAGCCACGGTCGTCGTTTCTTTTGCCGGTTTCCATGCGCTTGTTGGAGCTTTAGCGTGGGAAGGCTACGACGACCACTTTCTTTTGATTCTTTCGATTCTGACCTACATGTCCTCAATTGGTATTTCAGTCTCTATGCAAAATGACCTGAAAGTTAACTGGCCAACGGGCTTGATAATAGCTACCGGCGCAATCGCAACTTCTTTGTTTGCGAACCAGGGTATTGGTTTCGGTCAGACTGGCACCTATGCAAGTTGGTATGTCGGAGGTATGGGAGCACTTTTGGGGGTGTTGGCAGTTCGAGGTCAAGCAACACTGGCTTGGCTTTCGGCCGGCATCGTGACCGCGATTGTGGTTCAGGCTGCAGGATTCGAGGGAATTGGAACAGCGGGTGTAGTTGGAATGGTCGTTCTAATCGCAGCGGGACAGGCAACTTCCAAGTCTTTAAAAAGAGCCAACCGTGAGGTTGAAGAACTGCAAAACAAAGAACTAGCTACCGAGGCTGCTCTGGCAAGGGTTAGGGCAGCCAACCAAGAACGTGAAAAGCGGTTACAAGCGGTGCTTTCGCAGGCGCTTCCGTCGCTCGAGTCGGTGGCCAACTCAAAAACCGTTCTGTCAGAGTCAGACCGGGAGGCTCTGCTTAACCTGGAAGCATCGCTTAGAGATGACATTCGCGGCAGACGATTAAATAGTGACTCGGTGAAGACGGCTTCTGCGGCGGCCAGAGCCAGAGGTGTGCAGGTGATTCTGCTTGACGAGGGTGGCCTTGATTCAATCACCGAGGAACAGCTGGCAAATGTGTTGAACAAGGTGGTGAATGCCCTTAATTCGGTGCACGCCGGAAAAATTGTGATTCGCTCGCCAAGAAGTGAGAAGTGGTTGGTCACAGTCATGGCAACTCGACCTGGCACTCACGCTCCGGATCTTTGGCTCAAGTTTTAAATGTAAAAACCGGCAGATTCCTCTGCCGGTTTTCCCCCGAGTCTTGAGTCAGACCCTCCCCAGAATCAGATCCCCAAAAGTATCTAGTGATTCCTTGCTTTTAGTATTTCGGGTTAGCAGGGTGATACCAAACGAAACCGTGTCCACACTTTGGGGGATAGAGCCTCAGTCGAGTCCAGGTCTGGAACTAGCCGACCACTGACCAAAACCAGGTTGAAGGCTTCCGCGAAGGATGGCGCTGTTGCGACCCCAGGTTGAGCGGTAGAGTTTCGGGGCTCTGGCCTTGGCCGCTTGTGTCTCATTCATAGCGGCGTTGAGCACGGCAATTACCGTGGCTAGTTCAGAGTCAGTAGGTGCACCGCGCACCACGTGAATCTCGGCTTGGACTTCGTTTTGTTCAGTCATTACAGCGGAATGTTTCCGTGCTTCTTTGGCGGCAGGTTGGCTCGCTTGGTGCGCAGTGCTCGAAGTGACTTGATGACATCGATGCGGGTAGCCGCTGGTTCGATGATGCCATCAAGCTCGCCTCGTTCAGCAGCCAGGAATGGGTTAGCCACGTTATAGGTGTATTCGGCAGCTAGTTGGGCTCGAACCGCGTTGACGTCGGCGCCAGACTCTTCGGCTTCCTTGATCTTGTCGCGGAACAGAATGTTTACGGCGCCCTGCCCACCCATCACAGCGATTTCAGCGGTTGGCCAAGCGAGGTTAATGTCGGCGCCCAATTGCTTGGACCCCATGACGATGTACGCGCCTCCGTAAGCCTTTCGAGTGATCACGGTGACCAGCGGAACAGTGGCTTCGGCATAGGCGTAAAGAAGCTTTGCCCCACGACGAATCACGCCGGCCCACTCCTGATCGGTTCCAGGAAGGTAGCCAGGGACGTCGACCAGGGTCAGAATCGGAATCGAGAAGGCGTCGCAGAATCGAACGAAACGTGCGGCCTTTTCACCGGCTTCGATGTTCAGAGTCCCTGCCATTTGGGACGGCTGGTTTGCGACAATTCCTACGCTGCGACCGTCGATTCGGGCAAAGCCAATCAAGATGTTTGGAGCAAACAGTGGCTGAACTTCTAAGAATTCGTGCCCGTCAACGATTGACTCGATGATTTCTTGCATGTTGTATGGCTGGTTTGGAGAGTCCGGAATGATCGAGTTCAGAGCTCGATCTTCTTCGGTGATTTCCAATTCGCCGGCGCCGTCGTAGACCACGGTCTCGCTGAGGTTGTTTTCCGGCAGGTAGCTCAGCAGGTTACGTGCGTAATCGATAGCGTCGTCTTCGTCTGATGCCAGATAGTGAGCAACACCCGAGGTCTTGTTGTGGGTTAGTGCGCCACCAAGTTCCTCCATGCCAACGTCTTCACCGGTAACGGTCTTGATTACGTCTGGTCCGGTAACAAACATGTTCGAGGTTTTGTCGACCATGATTACAAAATCGGTTAGAGCAGGCGAGTAGACGGCTCCACCGGCAGCCGGGCCCATGATGATAGAAATTTGAGGAATGACACCGGAAGCCATGGTGTTGCGTTTGAAGATTTCTCCGTACTTGCCAAGAGCGATAACACCCTCCTGGATTCGAGCTCCTCCGGAATCGAGGATTCCGATAAGCGGAACACCGGTAGCTATTGCTAAGTCCATGACCTTGATGATTTTGTTACCAGCGGCTTCACCAAGAGAGCCACCGAAAATTGTGAAGTCTTGAGAGAACAGAGCCACCTGGCGGCCGTTAATAGTTCCAACTCCGGTGACCACCGAGTCACCGTATGGGCGGTTCTTTTCCAT
>JBFYOM010000067.1:0-5690 GCA_041303805.1 Micrococcales bacterium | reverse complement strand
GCTCAGGCCCGCTTCGCTTACCGTGGTGGGCGATAGCGACCAGTCGATTTATGCGTTCCGCGGCGCCGACATCCGCAATATCTCAGAGTTTGAGAAAGATTTCCCAGGAGCAAAAACCATTTTGCTCGAGCAGAACTATCGCTCAACCAACAATATTTTGAAAGCCGCTAACGCGGTGATCGGCAACAACTTCGATCGTCCAAACAAGAACCTTTGGAGCGATAAAGGCGATGGCGAAAAGATTGTCGGCTACACGGGTTATTCAGGCCACGACGAAGCGCAGTTCATCGCCGACGAAATCAACAGTCTTCACCATTCGGGCGTGAACTATCGAGACATCGCGGTGTTCTATCGAACCAACTCGCAAACGCGTGCTCTGGAAGAAATTTTCATTCGCTCGGCACTTCCATACCGTGTGGTCGGTGGCACAAAGTTCTATGAGCGTCAGGAAATTAAAGACGCGTTCGGGTACCTGGTTGCCATCTCTAACCGCAAAGACGACCTCGCCATCCGCCGAATTTTGAATGTTCCAAAGCGCGGAATCGGGGATGCCTCGGAAACCCAGATCGCTAAGTTTGCCGAAAATAATGACATGTCGGTTCGCGAGGTTTTGTCTCACGTGAGCGAAATGGGCTTTGGACCGAAAATCACGTCGTCGGTGCTTCAGCTCTCTGATTTGCTGAACGAACTTGAGGCGATGATTGAAACTGCCACCGTTGACGAAATTCTTCGCGCTGCACTTAGCCGTTCCGGCCTGCTCGATTCGCTCAAGGCCAGCCGCGATCCCCAAGACGAGGCCAGAGTTGAAAACCTCGACGAATTGGTAAACGTTGCTAAAGAATTCCAGCGCAACAATCCGCAGGGGAAACTTCCAGACTTCCTGAACGAAGTTGCTCTGGTGGCAGCCGCAGACGACATCGATGACGAGTCGGGAACCGTTAGCCTGATGACCCTGCACACCGCCAAAGGTTTGGAATACGACGTGGTCTTTCTAACCGGTATCGAAGAAGGCTTGTTGCCGCACAAAATGTCGTTTTTGGTTCCTGGCGGAACCGCAGAAGAGCGTCGTTTGTTCTATGTGGGTATCACTCGAGCCCGTCAGAAACTACACATCTCGCTGGCACTCAGCCGCAGCACCTTCGGAGAAACCGATGCTGCGCTTCCCAGCCGATTCCTTTCGGAAGTCCCAGCCGACCTCATCGCTTGGCGCGAAAGCGGAGCAAACCGAGGGGAATCTCCAAGACAGTTCCGCCCGTCGATTGCCGACACTTCCGGTTTCGGAAATCGGGAAGTGAAACCGCGTACCGAATGGAAGGGTGCGATTTCGTCGGTTCGAAACAACGAGGGGCTCGTCCTAGTTGTTGGCGACATGATCGAACACGACGATTTCGGTAAGGGCAAAGTGGTTGCGGTGACCGGCGAAGGTCCTCGTCAAACCGCGGAAATCAATTTCGGTGGCGGCTCGGTGAAACGCCTGTTGGTGAAGGTCGCACCAATCAAAAAGCTCTAAACTTGTCGTTGGTGCTGTTCTTGCACCGAGACAGATACGGAAATTCACAGTGGATTTATTTGAATATCAAGCGCGCGACCTATTTGAAAAGTACGACGTTCCAGTACTCCAGGGTCTAACCGCAGACACCCCAGAAGAAGCCGAAGCAGCTGCCTCCAAAATTGGTGGAACCGTTGTGGTCAAGGCTCAGGTAAAAGTTGGAGGCCGCGGCAAGGCCGGCGGTGTAAAGGTCGTTCACGACCCAGCCGGCGCGAAAGAAGCAGCCTCAAAGATTCTCGGTCTAGACATCAAGGGACACGTTGTAAAGCGCGTCATGATTGCCGAAGGCGCGAAGATTGCAAGCGAGTTCTACTTCTCGGTGCTTCTAGACCGGTCGAACCGAACCTTCCTTTCGCTTTGCAGCGTTGAGGGTGGCATGGACATCGAGCAGTTAGCCGAAGAGCGTCCAGAGGCTTTGGCCAAGGTCAACGTCGACGCCGTCAAGGGTATCGACCTAGCGAAGGCGCTAGACATTGCTAAGCAGGGTGGCTTCGACGAGGCAACCGCTGCCAAGGTGGCTCCAGTCCTCGTCAAGCTTTACGACGTCTTCGTAAAGGAAGACGCAACTCTCGTTGAGGTCAACCCACTGGTTGAAACCGAAGACGGCCAGATCCTGGCACTTGACGGCAAGGTAACTTTGGACGACAACGCCGAGTTCCGTCACCTAGATCGCGAAGAGATGGAACGCGACGAAATCGACCCGCTAGAGGCGAAGGCCAAGGCTTGGGACTTGAACTACGTAAAGCTTGACGGCGAAGTTGGAATCATCGGAAACGGTGCCGGTCTCGTTATGTCGACCCTCGACGTGGTTGCCTACGCCGGGGAAAAGCACGGTGGCGTTCGCCCAGCAAACTTCCTAGACATCGGTGGTGGAGCCTCTGCTGAGGTTATGGCAAACGGTCTTGATGTCATCCTTGGTGACAAGCAGGTAAAGAGCGTATTCGTAAACGTCTTCGGTGGAATCACCGCCTGTGACGCAGTTGCCAACGGTATCGTCGGCGCTTTGGAGAAGCTAGGTTCTGCCGCTACCAAGCCTTTGGTAGTGCGCCTAGACGGAAACAACGTTGTTGAAGGCCGCCGAATTTTGGCCGAAGCCAACCACCCGCTCGTAACCGTGGTCGCCACCATGGACGAAGCCGCCGACAAAGCCGCCGAACTGGCCAACCGATAGAAACTTAGTAAGGACTAAAAACAAATGGCTATTTTTCTAGACGAAAACTCAAAGATCATCGTTCAGGGTATGACCGGTGCCGAAGGAATGAAGCACACCGGACGCATGCTGAAGAGCGGTTCTAACATTGTTGGTGGCGTGAACCCGCGCAAGGCTGGCGAAACCGTTGAGGTTGAAGGTAAGACCCTGCCAATCTTCGGAACCGTGGCTGAGGCTATGGCCGCTACAAGAGCCAACGTCTCGGTGGCTTTCGTGCCACCAGCCTTCTCCAAGGCTGCTGCGGTTGAGGCAATCGACGCCGAGATCCCACTTCTTGTTGTGATCACCGAAGGCATCCCGGTTCACGACTCGGCTAGCTTCTGGGCATACAACGTTTCAAAGGGCAAGAAGACCCGCATCATCGGTCCAAACTGCCCTGGCATCATCAGCCCCGGAAAGTCGAACGCGGGGATCACCCCAGCCGACATCACCGGCACCGGACCAATCGGTTTGGTTTCCAAGTCGGGAACCCTGACCTACCAGATGATGTACGAACTTCGTGACATTGGTATGTCGACCGCAATTGGTATCGGTGGAGACCCGGTTATTGGTACCACCCACATCGACGCGCTGGCTGCATTCGAAGCCGATCCAGAGACCAAGGCAATCGTTCTAATTGGTGAGATCGGTGGCGACTCGGAAGAGAAGGCTGCCGCTTACATCAAAGACAACGTGACCAAGCCGGTCGTTGCCTACGTTGCTGGGTTCACTGCTCCCGAAGGTAAGACCATGGGTCACGCCGGTGCAATCGTCTCCGGTTCTGCCGGTACCGCCCAGGCTAAAAAGGAAGCTTTCGAAGCTGTTGGTGTGAAGGTTGGAAAAACACCAAGCGAAACCGCTGCCTTGATGCGCGAAGTTATCGCCAAGCTCTAAACCTTGGCCAGCTCAACCGAACGAGGCGGCACCCGCACTTTTGCATTTCTGATTGGTGCGTTCGATGCACTGGTCATCGCGGTAGCCGTCCTCGCGGTTTTGGTGTTCGGTTCAACCCTGAGCTGGTGGCTCGATTCTGGTGCCACCTCCGAATGGTTGGTTGCCCTTCGTTCGGCAATTGATATTTGGTTTGGCATGCACGGTGTTGCGCTCAACTTCTCGGAAACCCGACTCGGCTCTCTAGAAATCCCCGCATTCGTCTTTCAGGCGTTTCCGCTCGGGGCAACTCTGATGATGTTCGGGCTCGGTTGGCGCGGAGGGAAAAGACTTTTCGGTTCAAGCGAGTATTGGCCGGGCTGGCTAGGAGCGGCTTTTGCGTATGGGGGCAGCTCCGCAATCGTGCTGGGGCTTGCCGCAACACCAGAGCTCAGCCCAGATCCGGTTGCCGCTTACTTCGTTCCGTCCCTTGTTTATGTTGGGGGAGTTGTCGCTGGTTCACTATTCGGCCAGCCACCGGTCACCGCTGTTCGACTTGAACCAGGTGTCGAGCGAGCGATGGGTCGCGAGTGGATCACCACGGTTGGCGACCGCAGTAACTGGGTGCTGAGATCACTTGCCTCGCCAGCACTTCGAGCCGGCACCGCATTCGTGTTCGCCATGCAGGCGATTGCCGCTTTGGTATTGGCCGTCCTAGTTGCGGTCAATTGGCTAGGCGTAATCGCACTCTACGAAGAACTCCAGGGCGGAATCTTTGGTGGGCTGGGTTCAACCCTGCTGCAGTTGGCGTTCTTGCCGAACCTGACTTTTTTTGTGAGCACATGGCTAACTGGGGCCGGCTTCGCCATTGGAACCGGTTCTAGCGTCAGCCCGCTCGGAACCGCGCTGGGTCCAATCCCAACCGTGCCAGTCTTCGGAACCATTCCAGCGGGCGAACAGTCGCTCGGCATGGTGGTTTTGGTGGTACCGGTTTTGGTTGCGCTGTTCGCTACCTTGGCCGTGAAAAAGTATGCCGCCGAAGCGCGCCACAACTTTGCTACTCCGCTGTCGGCGGCAATCGCGATGGGTCTTTCTATTGGATTTGTTGCAGCCATCGAAATGGCTGCCCTAGCCCTCCTTACCCGTGCGGCAATAGGCCCCGGTCGCATGCAGGAAATCGGGGCAGACCCGATTTGGGTGTTCGTTTGGATTTTCCTCGAGGTCGCACCGATTGCTTTCCTGGCCTCGTTCTACACCGCGAAGCCGAACGCGGCCAGCCCGATTCCTGACCATTTGAAAAGGTAAACTCTAGAAGTGATTGGCGTAGTGGTTCTCATTTCAGGTAGCGGCTCGAACCTGCGAGCGTTGCTGGAAGCTACCAACAACCCCACCTACCCGGTTCGTGTATTGGCGGTTGGTTCCGATAACCCGGCTTCCGGCCTCGAGCACGCCGAACTTTTTGGTGTCCCAACTTTTGTGGTGAGTCCAAGCAACTTTGCCACCACCGACGCTTGGGCCGACGTGATGCTTGAGACCATTCAGGCCTACCACCCGGATCTAACCGTGCTAGCCGGCTTCATGAAGATTTTGCCGCCGGCGTTCGTGAACGCTCTTTCGCCAAAACTTATTAACACTCACCCGTCGCTTTTACCTTTGTTCCCAGGTGCTCACGGTGTTCGTGACGCTCTAGCCGCTGGCGCTTCCGAGACCGGCGTGACTATTCACATCGTCGACGAAGGTGTCGATACCGGACCAATTCTGGCGAGTGAAAAACTGCAAATCCTGGACGACGAATCCGAGGACGAACTGCACGAACGCATAAAAGTGATCGAGAGAGAACTTCTGGTCACAGTGATTCGAGACATCGCCGAAAACCGAATTAGCCTCGAGTTGAAAGTGACAACCTAGGGACACCATGGCAGCGACTAACAACCACAAACCCGCCGATTATCGCCACCGCGACCGAGTTCCAATTCGTCGTGCCCTGCTCTCGGTTTCCGACAAAACCGGTTTGGTTGAGCTCGCCGCCGCACTGTCCGCAGCTGGCGTTGCCATGGTCTCCACCGGCTCTACGGCAAAAAC
>JBFYOM010000066.1:0-5724 GCA_041303805.1 Micrococcales bacterium | reverse complement strand
ACCTTCGCCCCTAGTATTTAGCAACCTCCCGTTGGTAAACTGATGGGCTAACTAGATTAGTTAGAAGACATTGGAGTAAATCGTGCCCAGGGAAAAAGGCGAAAAGCTGGTTGCCAGCAATCGCAAAGCCCGCCACGACTATCACATCGAAGACACCTTTGAAGCCGGAATGGTTTTGAGCGGAACCGAGGTGAAGTCGTTGCGAGCCGGTCACGCGTCCCTGGTAGACGGCTTTGCAAGCATCGAGGGTGGCGAAGCTTGGATTGAGAACGTTCACATCCCTGAATACACTCAGGGAACCTGGAACAACCACTCATCCCGCAGGAAACGCAAACTTCTTCTAAATCGTGCGGAGATCACCAAACTTCTCCAGAAGACCAAAGAGTCTGGTTACACCATCGTTCCCTTGAAGATCTATTTCAAGGACGGCCGAGCCAAGATTGAAATCGCAATCGCGCGCGGTAAAAAGGATTACGACAAACGTCACGCCCTGAAGGAAGCTCAAGACATCCGCGAAGCGGCTAGAGCCATGTCCACCAAGGGCAAAGACTGGTAAGTCGGAATAAAAAGTCGCTGTTAGCAGTTACTATAAGAGTCCTGAGCAATCAGGAATTTGAAAACTACATATGGGGATGATCGGTTTCGACAGTGCACCAGTGCCTGAATGAAGCGGGTCGAGGATGCAGAGTTATCTCGTAAACGCTCTTTGCAAACTATAGGTGCCAAATCTAATCGCACCGACTTCGCCCTAGCTGCCTAAGAGCCGCTAGCCTGAAGTCCGTCAGTCCGGAGTTGATCTCGTTCCGGTCCCTGGCGTTATCTAGAGATCTTGCTGCGTAGTTACGCCTTAGGGCTTCGCGGGACTTTTACTCAGGCTGGGTTTGTTGGTCAACTTGTTTCAGGGTATGGCCAAGACCGAGTAAAGCGTTACTGAAACTACACCCGTAGAAGAATCAGAATCTTTGTTCTGGACGGGGGTTCAATTCCCCCCATCTCCACAGATATCCCATATGAAAGAAAACCCCCTAGAAATAGGGGGTTTTCTTTTTAACCATTTAGGTAGCATTCAGGTATGACAACACTTGAAGGTCGCGACAAATCCGCGCTCATGGTTATTGATGTTCAGAACGATGTGGTTACCGATGCTTTCAACCTTGAAGGCGTTTTGGTGAATATCAACTCAGTGATTGATAAGGCTCGTGCCGCGGGCGTCCCAGTGATTTGGGTTCAGCATTCGGATGAAGAACTTATTCACGGCTCGGAAGGCTGGCAGATTGTGTCGGAGCTTTCACCGCTTGATGGAGAGCCAAAGGTCAGTAAGAACCACCGCAGCTCTTTTGAAGCCACCGATCTTGAATCGATTCTGGCTGGCTTAGGTGTCGGGCACCTTTACATCACCGGTATGCAAACCAACAACTGCGTGCGTCACACCACCCACTCGGCTCAGGAGCGGGGATACGACGTGACTATCTTGGCCGATGCTCACACCACGACCGGTTACGACTGGGATGGTCACACCGTTGTAGCTGAGGACGTCGTGAATGAATTCAATGACAACTTTGGCGGTTCGGAGCTGCCTGGTCGATTCACCCGTGCCATCTCATCTTCGGAACTCGCTTTCTAAGCCTCAGGTAACTCCCAGTTCCCTCACAAGGTTCTCCCCGTTTCATATACCCCTAGGGGTATAGTCTTGGGCTATGAAAACAAACATCGCAAAGTCACTAATCACCGCCGCCATGACCCTAGCTCTAGGGTTCGGTGTTACGGCTTGCGCTCCGGCGGCTCCTGCTCCGACTCCAACCGAGACGCAGACACCCACCCCTACTGCCACTCCAGATCCATCTGCGCTAACTGACATCGTGGCGCAGATGAAAGAACTTTCTCCAGCGGCCGGCACTGATGCTGCGGTTGCATGGGAAGCACTCACCAGCCCTGACGGCGAATTCGCTGCGGCTGCCAGTTACCAGGCGGTGTTGGACAAGTTTGGTCAGGTAGAGCCATACGCGACCATTCTGGGTGCTGAACTCAAGCACATCGATGCTTTGACTCGTCAGTTAGAGCGAGCCGGAGTCACAGTCCCTGTGAATCCATATCTTGGAAAACTCGAGGCGCCAGAGAATCTGCAATTGGCAGCTGAAGCTTGGGCTGAAGGAGAAATCCTGAACGTTGAGATGTATGACGAACTTCTAACTCAGACCACCGATGCGAATCTGACTAGGGTGCTCACCAATCTTCGTCGTTCGTCTCAGGAATCGCACCTTCCAATGTTCCAGTTGGCAGCCGAAAACGGAGGCACTCTAACTGCCGACCAAATGCCGGCAGGACGCTAAAGCAAGAATCTTGCGGTAGCGTGAAGGCATGAATTCGCCAACATTCCGAGTTATCGAGCCAGGCGATAAAGCCGCTTGGCTCGAACTTTGGGCGGGGTATCTTGAGTTTTACCAGCAGACTTTGAGCGCTGAGCAAACTGAAATTGCTTGGAATCGGTTTTTCGATCCCGATTTTAATGCGCACGGTTTTGTGGTTGAAGTTGACGGCACAGTGGTTGGTCTAGCTCACTGCACTTTTCACAACTCCACCTGGCTGCCAACCCCAGATCTGTATTTAGAGGATCTTTTTGTTGCAAAGAGTCATAGACGTCTTGGATTGGGGCAATTCTTGATTGAAAGTTGCGCCGAATTTGGCAAGTCTGCCGGTTCCACAAGGATGTATTGGATGACTCAACGTAGTAATGAAACCGCTCAGAACCTCTATTACAAGATCGCCGAACTGAGTGAATACATCATCTTCAAAAAGGACTTCCAATGATTAGCTGTTCTTTTATCTTCAGTCCTGGTGAATACGACACCGAGTTCCATGAGTTGGACAAACGTATCGACGATTACGCGACCTCGCTTGAGGGATTCGTGGGCGTGGATCGCTGGGTGAGCGAAGACGGGAAGTCTCGCAATTCGATTTACTACTTCGAAAACATGGACGCCGTTCGGCAGTTGTCACGTTACCCGGAGCACCTAGTGGCCAAAGAGAATTACAAGAAATGGTACTTGGGGTATCAAATCGTGGTCAGTGAAGTGACAGGAAGTTACGGCGATGGTTACTTCAAACACCCGTCTCAGCAGTAGTGGTTTGTAAACTTATCGCATTGTGGCTATGAATCGAGTCAACCTTCCCGGCACCGCGGGGCCGTGGTTCACGTATTGGCTTGAATACATCCCAGAGCAGAAACTTGGTCGCGAACGAAAGCTTTGGTTCCGAACTGAAATAAGCAAACTGCTAGCGGGCGATCCGCTGGTTCGAACGAACTTGAGCGATGTGACTTCCGCACAGGTCTTGAACTTTTTGGAAACCAAAGTGTTTCCTCATTATGAAAAAGAAGAGGCTGCGATGTTGCAGCACTACTTCCACAACGCGATGGTGGCCGCTCGCAATCTCGGGGGAGCAGAGAGTTACACGGCGAAAAGGCTTTTCTCGAAGCGCCAGCAACTAAAGAGAAAGTTCTTTTTTGTAGTTCTGGCTGCGATTACTG
Source organism: Micrococcales bacterium (assembly GCA_041303805.1). GTDB lineage: Bacteria > Actinomycetota > Actinomycetes > Actinomycetales > Microbacteriaceae > Rhodoluna. The sequence goes on along the minus strand of JBFYOM010000066.1, from coordinate 2,198 downwards.
CGCTTGTCTTGGTGGCTTCAACCCTCACGGTTGATCGCATGGTTCGCAAGCAGGAATCTTTTCTAACAGCTGCTGCAACGGTCTTTAGGGAAAACGGGCTTGGAGTGGTTGTGGCATTCGCCGAAGACATCTACTACAGCTACGTGAAGCCTGCTCGAGTTGGTGGGGTTCCGACCACTGGACCAAGGGATTCTGATGAAGTAATTGTTGAACCGGTTCTGCCAGCCGCGCAGGGGGCGACCGTTGCCAATAACTCTTCCTGGGGTCCGGCAGGGATTCCCAGTTTGGTTCCGGGAACTCTGATCTCACCAGTTCAACCGATTGCCGGCGAAGGTCAATGGAAACCAACTCGAATCAAGGTGAACGGCAACTCGGCAATTTGGATTGCCCGAATTCGGCCAGACGAAGTCCACACCAGTTACTGGGCAACCGTGACCTGGTTTGACCCTAGGCTGGTGGCTTTTACACAGGTGCCAGGAACCAAGGTGCCGGAGGTCTCGGGCTTAAAGAATCGAACCGGTCAGGTTCCTTCGAACTTGAAAAGCTACTACGTTGCTGGCCTCAACGGCGGTTTTTTAATGCGGGACAGCCAAGGCGGTTACCAGCTTGGGTCAAAGGTTTATCAGAAGTTGGTTTCCGGCAAGGCATCCTTGGTTACCTACCAGGACGGGTCGCTGGATGTGATTCAGTGGGGTCGTGATGTTGTGCGCCCTGACGTTCAATCGGTTCGTCAAAACATGGAGCTAATCGTGGACGGCGGAGTGAACCAGGTGGAGCGGGAAGACCAGTCGAAGTGGGGCTGGGTCTGGCAGGGCGTTGGTTCCGGCAAGAACCGGGTCTGGCGCAGTGCGATGGGGATTCGGGCGGATGGAACCGTGATCTACGTTATGGGTGAAGCCATGAGTGCCAAGTCTTTGGGTGATGTTTTGGTTCGTGCCGGAGTCAGGCGGGCAATCTTGTTAGACATGAATGAGGCCTATGCCAACGGCTTTCTTTACGGGCCTTACAAAAACGGGAAGAAACTAGACCCAGCAAGTCCTCGATCGCCAGAACGTTTTTGGCTGACCAGTGAACGCGATTTCATCGCGGTGTTTGCCAAGTCACCACCTGAAGCAGAGGTTATTGCCCCGCAGTGAGCCGATAGTCGACGGTAGTCGTTGCTCGCTTGAGAACCGCGAGCAAAGCCTTTCCGGTCATCAGGATTAGCGCCACCGTGGTTATGGCTCGACCGGTATCCCAAATCAGACCGCCCGATACCAGTTGGAACTGAATGAATCGCAAGGCATTTTCGGTGAAGCTTCCGCCTTCAAGGTAAGAAATTGCAGTGCCGGGTCCGGTGAAAAGCGGCCAGGTCCAGAATGTGACCAAGGCTCCATAAAAGTATGAGGCCACGACGGCGTAGACCGACAGTGTTGTGAGTTTAAGTGACAGACGCTTTGGCTTGGGTAACCATCCGGCACCGAGCCCGATTAGGGCAGCCGCCAACACTTGGAAGAGTAACCAAGGGCCAACGCCGCCGCTCATGACAGCGCTGGTAAGCATACTCAAAGTTGCCAACAGAAATCCGAACCTTGCTCCAAATACGTATCCCGAGAGGATTATCAGGACGAACACGGTCTCTATTCCGGCCACTCCAGCGCCCATCAATCTCACTACCGTGTTGAGCGCGGCTAAAACCCCAAGAAGGGCAAGTTTTCGGCTAAGTGGCATTTGAAATCACCCCAGTTGCAATGGTCATGGTCTTGTTCGCAACGGCATTGGCAAACTCGTGGTCGTGGGTGGCTACGATGATCTCAACACCTTCGCCGGCGAGATTGCAGATGAGATTGGCGAGGGCCTGTCGGCTCGCAGTGTCGAAGCCCAGAGTTGGTTCGTCGAGCAGTAAAAGCGAGGTAGGTTTAGCCAGCTGAATGGCCAGTGCCAGCGAAAGTTTTTGCCCTTCGGAAAGATCTCTTGGGTTCGACTCGAGCTTGATTGAAACTTGGAAACCTTCCAGAATTCCTTGAGTGGTTCCTGCAACTGCTTTAGCGTCCTTGTCGGCTTGCGATAGTTCTGCTCGCACGGAATCTAGAAAGAGTAAGTCGCTGGCTGGTTGAGGCACCAGGACACCAGCTTCTTTTGCTAGGTTCCGGAGGTGGGTGGTTTTACCCGAACCGTTTGGGCCAACCAGAGCTGTGATGCGCCCAGCGGCTTTAGTG
>JBFYOM010000065.1:0-5752 GCA_041303805.1 Micrococcales bacterium | reverse complement strand
GTAGTCGGGCATAGCCATAACACTAGGTTAGTCAAAGTTTACGTTGGAGATATTTTTTGTGGGGTTTGCTTTTATTTAACGCTGCGTTTACCAAATGGCGAGTAAGTTTTTAGATATGCGCGAAGTATTTCAGAGTGAACTCAAAGAAGTTCAGACCCGTCTAGTTGAGATTGCCACCGATGCAACTCGAATCATGGAGGACGCCTCGGCCGCCTTCGTGAACTCAGACGTAGCCAAAGCCGATCAGGCAATTGCCAACTCGGACGCTATTCACGAGAAAGCGTTGTCCCTCGATGAACTTGTAATTCGCATCCTGGCCAGACAGTCGCCAGTTTCCCGAGACCTTCGAATCTTAGTTTCGGCGCTTCGCATCAGTGCTTCGCTTGAGCGTATGGGTGCACTCGCCGGTCACATTGCGCAGATTGCGCGCTTCCGCTTCCCAGGCTCGGCAATCCCAGCAGCGCTGCTTCCTACCTTCCAGGAGATGGGCAAGCTCGACCTCGAACTCGGCAAAAAGGTTATCAAACTGCTTGAGAACACCGACGTTGATCTAGCAAAGCAGATTCAGGCAGAGGACGAGCGCGTGGATGAACTGCACCGCCAAGTCTTCGATGTCGTGCTTTCCGACAGCTGGAAAGAAAACGCCATGTTCACGGTGGACGTTACCCTTGCCAGCCGTTACCACGAGCGCTTTGCCGACCACGTGGTCGACATTTCGTCAAAGGTTAGCTACTTAACCACCGGCGCCTGGAACGAAGCGGAATAACCTACTTCTTGTTTCCTTGAGCAGCCACTGCGGCCGCACCGGCTGCTGCTGCCTCCGGGTCAAGATACTCTCCACCAGCAACCAGCGGCTTGAGGTTTGCGTCTAACTTGTAAACCAATGGAATTCCAGTTGGAATATTCAACTCGGCAATTTCGTCGTCGGACAGTCCGTCTAGGTGCTTCACCAGCGCGCGTAGCGAGTTTCCGTGCGCGGTAACTAAAACGGTTTTGCCAGCTTTCAGGTTGACACTAATCTCGTGGTTCCATAGCGGCATCATGCGAATCAAGACGTCTTTGAGGCACTCGGTCTTTGGAATGTTATCGCCGAGTTCCGCGTAGCGCTCGTCGTTGGCCTGCGAATACTGGTCGTTGTCGTCAATCGGTGGTGGTGGCACATCAAACGACCGGCGCCAGGTCTGGAACATCTCTGGACCATACTCCGCAAGAGTCTGTGCCTTATCTTTACCCTGCAAGGCCCCGTAGTGACGTTCGTTTAGACGCCAGTCGCGCTTGACATCAATCCAAACCCGTTCTGCCGCGTTCAGAGCAATGTGTGCGGTGTTGATTGCTCGCTTGAGTTTGCTGGTGTAGAGAAGTTCCGGCTTCAAACCTGACTCTGCTAGTAGCTCGCCAGCACGCTTTGCCTCGGCACGTCCCTGATCACTGAGGTCAACATCAACCCAGCCGGTGAAGAGGTTTGCTTGGTTCCAGACGCTGTTTCCGTGGCGCAACAAAATGAGAGTGTATTCGTTTGACATGACCACAAGTTTAGTCTTGATGGGTGGCTAAGAGAATTGGAACCGTGACCCGCGGAACGACCAACCCCAACCGGTTGCGACGGGTTGATCGATTTATCGCCACGCTCCCTATTTTGAGGAAACCGAATCCCGTAGTTGTCGATTTGGGTTACGGGGCATCACCCATCACAGTGTTAGAACTCAGAGACCGCTTGATGAAGGTCAACCGAACAGTTCATGTGGTTGGAGTGGAAATCGAAAAGGACCGAGTTGCGCGTGGACTAGAAATAGCAGAGCCCGGTCTTGATTTCATGCTCGGTGGATTTGAGACACCACTGCCTCAAGGCATCGAGAAGGCCGATGTAATCAGGGCGTTCAATGTGCTTCGCCAGTATGACGAACGCGATGTTCCAGCTGCTTGGAACCTTGTGATTTCCAGACTCAACGACGACGGGGTGCTGGTTGAGGGAACGTGCAACGAAATTGGTCGGGTGAGTAGCTGGATCACACTCACCAAAGAAGGTCCGCGGTTGTTCAGCATCTCCCTTCACCTCGGCAGCCTTGAACAGCCGAGCATCGTTGCCGAACGCCTGCCAAAAGCACTCATCCATCACAATGTCGAAGGCAAAAGAATCCACGAATACTTGAAGGCTCTCGACCAAGCCTGGGCTACCCATGCTCCGCTAGGAACTTTCGGTGCCCTTCAGCGTTGGTTGGCTGTTTGTGAAACTATGACGGCTACAGGCTGGCCAGTCGAGGTGAATCGCAAGCGATGGCGGCTTGGTGAACTGACCGTAGCTTGGGATGCGGTAAAACCGAGCTAAACGGCAGGTAATTCGTCGCGGGCATCATCCTCTGACATGCCGGTTGCGCAGAGCAGGTCGACCAACAGTGGGCGAAGCAAAAGTAACACTGATGCCTCCCTTAGCTGATTGGCAATTCCAAATTTCTTCGGGTCGAGCTGACGCACGATGTCCAAATAACCAGCTCTAGCCTCAAAAAGATACTCTTCGTTTTCGGTGGCTTGAGCCAGATCTTTAGTGGCCACAAATATCTGATCGAGCAGATCGGCTAGATAAGGGCGCTTTACTCCGTCGCGAATCAGGAAGTCGACTCTGCGAACCACTACGCGAAGATTTCGGGTCGCTAAGTCCATTCCCCGCATCAGTCGCAACTGTGCGTTCAGGTCGTAACGCTGCTTCTGGAGAAATGGAGATAGCCGAGCAATTGAGACTGCGCTGTCTAGGGAAAGCCTCCAGTTGTCGACCAGCGGCTGGGTTTTTCGAACCTTGCGAAGCGTTTCGTCCGCCTTGGCAACATCCACGTCCCTAAGAGCAATTCGCAGGGAATCGAGCGAATCTAGGAAAACCGTGAATAGAGCCGAAGCGTCTTTTTTCGCCAGCCACTTTGGATTTCTAGGAATGAGCACCGTCACCACCAAGGCCGTTGCTGCCGCTACCAGACCATCAATCGGCCTAGTCCAAACTCCCTCTTCAGGCGCAGGCAAAAGCTGAATGAACATCGCCTGTATACCTACCGTGAGTGCAAAACTCGAACTGCCCGTTAGAAATCTGGCGCCGAGCAAGGTCAGAACTAGGGTTACGGCAATCTGCCACAGCCCCTGCCCGAACCATTGCAGAAGCAGTTCACTAGCAACCAGCCCAACCACAACACCGAGGGCAGACTCGAGAACTCGGATCGGTCTGGCATCTCGGGTGAAACCCAAACTAGTCAGCGTGACCGTTACCGCCAGGATCGGGTTTTCATGGCCTAAAAAGTAGTGGGCAATCGAGTAGGAAATCAAAGCGGCAACTGTGATTTGGGTAACCGGCTGGATTGACTCAAAGACTCTCGCTAGCGCAGACCGGAAGGTCCAGTGGATTTTCACCGTCGGCCACCCATGAGGTTCTTGCGTGGAATAGTTACCGTCTTGCCAGCCGTCGTGGGCACAATTACCTGCTGGGCCGCGGTTATGTGTTCGGCAACTTCCAAAGTTGCGTCCTCGGGAACAGTTCGCTTGATTACCGCTAGTGCCACGGCCCCGGCTTCATGGTGCGTTCCAGCCGAGGTGATTCGGCCAACCTCTTGTTCACCATTGAAAACTTTTGCGTTCAGCTCTGGCAGCAGGTGCCCGGAGCCATCGAGGTGAAGGAGCACCAGTCGACGTGGCGGGTGGCCTAGGTTGTGCACCTTGGCAACGGCTTCTTGGCCGCGATAGCACCCCTTGGTCAGGTGCACGCCGGTTGCCAACCAGTCCAATTCGTGTGGCAAAGTTTTCTCGTCAACCTCGGCTAGAGCCGGGCGATGAGCCATGATGCGAAGGGCTTCCAAAGCCACTGTTCCGGCAAGTGGCAGTGGGCTGGTTTCGGCAATCGACTCAACGTAGTTCCAATCCTCCCCGAGATTGGTCGCGTAGCGATGACCACCGGGAGAAACGCCGGGCCAAGGGTCGACCCAGACCACGCTGGCATTTTTTAGCGCGTCACCAAAACTTGCAAAAACTTGTAATTCTTCTCTGGCGGCAATTTGAACCTTGGTTCTGAGCTTCATCCGAGTCAGGTGCTCAAGAACCAGGTTGAATCTTTCGGGATCAACAATGAGGTAGGCCACGCCGTCTTGGTCGACGATGTGCAATATGGCTTCGATGTGTCCTTGGGGATCGAGCAGCAGAGCCTCTTGAGACTGCCCATCTTTTATATTCACGATGTTTTGGCTCAGCAGGGCGTGGAGCCAAACCAGCCGATCGTCACCGGTCACGGTAATCACTTTGGAGTCAAGTGCTACGGCAGCCTTGCCGCTCAGCAACTCGCGCTGCTCGACCAGCGGATTCGAGTAGGAGCCTACGGCCACCTAGCTAACCTTCTCGAGGCGGGCGGACGCATGGGACTTTAGGTCTTGATTTGGGAGAGCAATGTCCCAAGCCCAAAGTAGGGCACCTTCAACCAAACCGTAAATCCTGGTGGAGTGCCGATAGGTTTTCGCACCTTCAAAGGCAACCCCGTGCGCAGAAGCCAATTCAATGCGAGCCTGTTTCACCCAACCGTTGTAAAGCTCGGCTACACCACCAGGGTGAATGGTAGAAACCTCAAGTTCGAATGCACCCTTGTCGGTTCGATAAGGTTCTAAAGACTCGTGACTATCAAACGGAGATGCTCCTACCCCAGGGAGTAGTCCTGGTCCATAGTCGAAGTCGCCACGCGTTCGCTTGATTCGCCAGTAACCGAGTTCACTGGGCAGCGCTGTACCAGATTCATCGGTGAGTTTCGCGGAAGAAATGTAGGTTAGAACTCCGCCGTCGTGGGCAAATTCGATTTGCTGAGCGAATTCGTGTTCAACTCCGTCGAGCGAGATTACTCCGGTTCCCGACCATTTACCAACCAAGAAAGCCAACGGGGTTAGCTCAATTGGCAACCCTTCAGGGAGAACGAACAACTACTGCTGGCCCTTGAAAAGTTTGTACAGAACCAGTGCCGAAACACCAACGATTGCCAATGAAGCCAAAATTAGAAGACCGGTAAAGAACACCTCAAATGAAAAAGTCATAGTTTGATTTTACCTTTCGTTTCTAGGTGAGAAGCAGATAGATAGAAGCAATTGAAAGCATCAGGAAAGAACCCCCGGCAACGTAGACAGACTTACGCACGAAACCGTCGGCTTCTTCCTTGAACAGGTGAATCAGGGAGACCGTGGCGATTGAGCCGGCCAAAATGGCTCCAGCCCAAACTAATGCCATCTCTGGATCAAAAACCGTGATGAGCACAGTAGCAATGGCCACAACCACCCAAATGGTAATTATTTCAATCCAGCCCTGCTTCATACCTTAAACTTACCCTTACAAGCGTTCGGGAGAAAGATGGCTGGTCTTCTAGTTCTAACGGCATTGCCGGAATCTGAAGTTCTGCCCGCCCTGAGTCTGCTAGCCCACAAGGTTCGTTACATTGCAGCGGAACCTGCCAGCTTGGTAAATGCCCCTTCCGCTGATTTGATTTTGTTGGATGCGCGACAAGACCTAAACAACATGAAGGCTTTGGCGAAAATCCTCCACACCACCGGTCTCAGTGTTCCGTTGATTCTGATTCTCACCGAAGGCGGCTTGGCCGCAGTAAACGAAGAGTGGGGTGCCACCGACGTCATCCTGGTAAACGCGGGTCCTACCGAAATCGATGCCAGAATCCGGCTGGCGATTTCCAGAAATAAGCCAAAGGCTGATGCCGCTCTCGTTCAGAGCCCCGGAATCGTAATCGACGAGG
>JBFYOM010000064.1:0-5803 GCA_041303805.1 Micrococcales bacterium | reverse complement strand
GCAAAGTCCTTCGCCTAAACCGGGTGATGCGCGGCCAAACGCTTGATGAGGTCTTGAAGCTTGAAAAAGAAGAGCCGGCAGATGAAATCGCTGAGATTCTCGGGGTTCTGCCGCCGGAAGTAGAAACTAAATAGCTTTTTTGGCTAGACGACGAGCCGAAAGGTCGTCAAGGTCTTCAAGTGAGCTCGGGGTGATTGTCGACAAAGTTGCCTCTACTTCACGAAGCACCAAACCAACAGCAATACCGAAGACGCCCTGACCGCGGCCAAGCAGGTCGATAACCTCTTCATTGCTATTGCAGAGATAAACCTTCACGCCGTCCGACATCAAAGTTGTTTTCGCCAAGTCGTTGATTCCCGACTTACGCAGCTGGTCGATGGCAATTCGAATCTGCTGGAGTGACACTCCGGTGTCTAGCAATCGCTTTACAAGCTTGAGAACCAAAATGTCACGAAATGCATAAAGTCTCTGAGTTCCAGAGCCGGTGGCTCCGCGAACCGAAGGCTGAACGAGGGCAGTTCGGTCCCAGTAGTCCAGCTGGCGGTAACTAATTCCTGCAGCGGTAGCTGCCGAAGTTCCGCGATAACCCAGTCCAGGCTCATTCGTGGGTAGACCGTCAGTGAAAAGCAGGTCGTCATTGTCGTCATTGAAATCAAATGTGTCTTGATCTGACATGCTGGCCTCCTTAACCTTCAACGTTAGGTTTAATTCTTGTGCCTTTTGCGCCAACTTCAAGGTTAATTAATATCATCGGCGTGTCGCGATTGATATTTACGAGTCTATTTTGGATATTACTGAGCGCACGATCTCATGCCGGATGGTTGCGAACTGGCTCTCAATTTCTGCCGCGAAGTGGGCGGCTCGCGACCTCGAACCCGTCTCATTCTTGGCCAAGACAGGCGCAACTACACCCTCAATGATGCCAATTTCTCGGTCAGCTGCGGCCTTCAAACCCCGCAAGTGCCTTGGAGCAATTCCAAATCTCTGGAGTTGCACAACCGAGCGGGCAATGGCAACATCTGCGGCAGTAAATGGTTCAGAACCTAAAAGCCCAACTTCCTGAGCCCCCGAAATCAAAGCCGGGGTAATGCCTGTTTCCGAAATCAAATCCAACTCTGAAAACTTCTTTCCAGGCTTCACTCTGAGCGATTTTGGTTCGGTCGAGTTCGGAAGTTTTGGCGTCTTGCCCGCGTCCAGGTCATCCAGATACTGGCGAATTACTTTCAATGGCAAGTACTGGTCGCGCTGAAGCTCCAAAATCACGCGAAGACGATCGATGTCCTCTTCGGTGAATTTGCGATAACCAGACTCGGTTCGCTGAGGAGTGACCAAGCCCTGTTCCTCGAGAAAGCGAAGTTTCGAAGGCGATAACTCGGGAAAATCCAATTCAAGAATCGATAGCACTCGACCGATAGTAAAAAGTTTGGATGACCTCGCGGAAGAAATCGAGGACGGACGCGCTGCCACGGTTACGCTCGCCCGGCAGATGCCGAATAGAACGAAAGCTTGAATTTGCCTACCTGCACTTCGTCACCGTCGACCAAAAGTCCGGTCTCGACAATTTTCCCGTTCAAATAAGTTCCGTTGAGAGAACCCAGGTCGGTAACCGTGAAACCTTTTGGGGTTCTGCGGAATTCGGCATGCTTTCGAGAGACTGTGACGTCGTCCAAGAAGATCTCTGCATTTGGATGACGCCCAGCAACTGTTAGGTCAACATCTAGCAGGAAGCGGGAGCCGTCAATCTGACCGCGCTTCACAATCAGTAGAGCCGATCCATCTGGTAGGGCTGCAATAGCCGCAAGCTCTTCTTCATCGAGACCCGCATTTGGGTCTTCAACTAAGTCTTCGTCGAAGCGTTGCGTCGACGTTACGTCGTCGCTTTTACGCTTGTCGAAGTTGGCAGAATCACTCATGATTCATCTAATTTAGCGTAGTTTTTTGGCGTCGATTTCACGATTGTGAAAACCTGCTTTAGGTATAAGTAACCCGCGTACCAGTAGAGCCCAACACCCCAGATTGCGAAGGCCCAAGCAATTGGCAATATGATGAAACTAGCCGATGTCCACCAATCGGCGAGCAATAGCAACGGAAACGCGTAAAGCAGCGCAAACGTGCCAGCCTTCCCTGCAAAATGAACCGGTAGCGGGCCGTAGCTCCTCGACGCCAAAACCGGGATGGTAAAAGTCAAAAGTGCATCACGTCCAATAATTACGACCGGCAACCAGACAGGAATCGCGCCTGTGACGGCCAACCCAATCAGAGTTGCAAAAATATAAAGTCGGTCGGCAGCCGGATCTAGAAGGGCCCCCAACCTTGTGATCTGATTCAAACGGCGAGCAAGGTAACCATCGAGCCAATCTGTGAATGATGCAACTGCGAGAACCAGGAATGCAAGTAAAGGTTGGTCAGTCAAAATTAGATATAGAAAAACTGGCACCAAAGCCAACCTGAGCACGCTCAGGAGGTTCGGGATGGTTCGCAGTTGCGCCCAAAGCGATGGTTCAGACATTGCTAATCCCTTTCTCGAGAATCGATTGGTCGGACTGACAGGATTTGAACCTGCGACCCCTTGTCCCCCAGACAAGTGCGCTACCAAGCTGCGCTACAGCCCGCTGCGTTCTAGGAACGCTTTCGCTTTTCACGAACACGCATTCCGATTTCAATCGGAGAGCCCTCGAAACCATAGGTTTCGCGGAGGCGTCTCTGAATGAAGCGTCGATAGCCCTCATCCAGGAACCCGGTGGTGAAAAGAACGAATTTCGGTGGTCGCACTGCAGCCTGCGTGCCAAACAGGATACGCGGTTGCTTTCCGCCGCGCACTGGGTGCGGGAACTCCATGGAAAGCTCTTGCAAGAAGGCATTGAACTTTCCGGTGTGAATTCTGGTGTCCCATGAGTGGAGTGCAACCTCGAGAGCAGGCACCAACTTTTCGATGTGACGACCGGTTTTGGCCGAGATGTTGACTCTCGGAGCCCAAGCAACGTGGGCTAGCTGGGTTTCGATTTCACGCTCAAGATAACGGCGGCGTTCATCATCTAGTTCGTCCCATTTGTTGAAGGCTAGAACTAGTGCGCGGCCGGACTCGAGAGCCATATCGACAATTCGGATGTCTGCTTCAGAAATTGGTTGGGTTACGTCGAAAAGCACGACCGCCACTTCGGCACGCTCTAAAGCGGCCAGTGTTCTAAGGGAAGCGTAGAAGTCGGCGCCTTGGGCGAGGTGCTTTTTGCGGCGAATACCAGCGGTGTCTACAAAGCGCCAAACCTGGCCGGCGATGGTCACTTGTTCATCAATGGGATCGCGAGTAGTTCCGGCCAACTCGTTGACTACCGCTCGCTCTGACCCAACAGCTTTGTTCAAGAGTGAAGACTTACCAACATTCGGTCGACCGATTAGTGCTACACGGCGAGGTCCGCCAACCTCCATTTGCGCAACGCCGGAGATTTTAGGCAGTACCGCTAGTGCGGCATCCAAAAGATCTGCGACGCCTCGACCGTGGAGAGCAGAGACCGGAAGTGGCTCACCCAAACCGAGCGACCAAAGGCCAGCGATTTCAGGTTCCTGGAACGCATCATCGATTTTGTTACCCGCCAAAATGACGGGCTTGCCAGAACCCCGCAGGAGCTTGACGACACGCTCGTCTGTCGAGGTTGGCCCCACCGTGGCATCCACGACGAAAAGCACCGCGTCGGCTAGTTCAATGGCTATTTCGGCCTGTTCGGCAACCGATTTGTCGATGCCTTTGGCATTGGGTTCCCAACCGCCAGTGTCGACCAGGGTAAATTTACGGCCATTCCATTCCGCCTTGTAACTGACACGGTCCCGAGTTACTCCTGGCTTATCTTCGACGACGGCCTCACGACGACCAAGAATTCTGTTAACCAGCGCCGATTTACCTACGTTTGGCCGCCCGACAATAGCCAAAACGGGATTCGGACCAAGCTCTTCTTCGACGAAGCCGCCATCGAGTTCAGCGTTCAGCACGTCGAAGTCTTCAGACTCTAGGTCATAGTCTTCTAACCCGGCCTTGAGGCTCTTTGCTCGAAGCTCTGCTTCGTCTTCTGAGATTGATTCCAGTTTTTCAAGGAACGCCGGGTTGAGCTCCTGATCGAATTCTTCGCTCATGGCTACTGTTGCTCCCTAATAATCGATAAAACCGCTTCAACGGTTTGTTCAAAGTTCATTTCGGTAGTGTCCACTAGAGTCACACCGTCCGCTGGTTTCATGAAATCCACGACCTTTGAGTCGGAGGCGTCTCGTTCCAGAACCTGCTTGCGCAGTGTGGCCAACTGATCTGGTGATAATTCACCAGCTCTTCGCTCCAGCCGCACTTCTTCGCTTGCGGTTAAGAGTAACCGAACCGGAGCGTCTGGTGCTACCACCGTGGTGATGTCTCGACCTTCGACCACTACCCCAGCTAATCCGCTTTCCGAAACCAAACGCCTGGTGAGTGACTTCATGAACGCCCTAACAGCAGGAAATCCGGCAACTTTTGAAACGTTCTCGGCAATAGCTGGTTCTCTGATTTCACCGGTTACGTCAAAGCCGAAAGCCTTTACCCAGAAATTATTGGGATCCAGTGAAATCTCGTAGTCGAAGCCAGAAAAAGACGAGTCCGGACTAGGCAACTTGCCAGTGGAGACCGCCCACGAGAGTGCTCGATAAGCAGCGCCAGTATCCAAATATCCAAACCCCAATCGGCGAGCGACTTCTTTGGAAACGCTAGATTTTCCAGACCCAGCCGGGCCATCAATAGCAACTAGAAAAGCCATTACGCGAACTTCCAACCACGCTTGGTCAATTCATTCTGAAGGGTTTCACCCCTGGCTGGGAGTACCTGAAGCTCAACCAAACCTATCGGAGCACCTGGTGAGTGCTCTAACTTTAGATCTTCAACATTGATGTTGATTTCGCCGACTTCTCTCAACAGCCTTGCCAATTCACCAGGTTGGTCTTCAATCATGACGACAAATGTGGCGAACTGGGTACTGCGGCTACCGTGCTTGCCAGGCAACCTCTCAATTCCACGATTCCCTAGAGTTAGCGCCCGGTCGATGGTCGCCAATGAACCTGGCTGATCAACATCTGCTAGTGCCTCGATAACCTTGCCGAGTTCTTCTTGAAAGGGTTTCAACACTTTCAAAATATCTCCAGCGTTGGCTCCGATAATTTGAACCCACAATTTTGGGTCACTAGCGGCAATTCTTACGGTGTCTCGCAATCCTTGGCCTGCCAACTCAACTCCATCGGCATCGACTAGTTGCGACGCCATCAATGAAGAAATAAGTTGAGGCGCGTGCGATACCAGTGCAACGGCTCGGTCATGATCCTCTGCCGACATTTGAATTGGAACCGCCTGAAGGTCAAGCGCCAAGGCTTCTATTGCCTGTAACGCAGTAGCCGAACCTTGGCTGTGGCTAGCGATAATCCAAGGGCGACCGACAAAGATATCCGCTCGCCCCGAACTGGCGCCACCTTTTTCTCGCCCGGCCATCGGGTGCGAACCCAGGTACCTAGAAAGATCAGCGCCGATTGATTTAAGTTCTTGAACAATTGATCCTTTGACCGAGGCAACGTCGGTCACTAAAGCGTTCGGGTAGTTTCGAAGTTCTTGGCTTACCACGGCAGCAGTAACGTCGGGTGGTACGCAAACAATGACGAGGTCAGGCACCCCACCAGGCTCGGCCAACGAGCCAGCCCCATAGTCAGCTGCCAACCGCGCGGTCGCCGGGGAAGCGTCTGAGAGAGAAACGGATACGCCAAGTTTGGTGAGGGCAAGTCCGATGCTGGTACCAAGCAATCC
>JBFYOM010000063.1:0-5993 GCA_041303805.1 Micrococcales bacterium | reverse complement strand
GCCAATTGCCCACCTGCAGAATGCCCAACCAACACAACATCACGACCGGTTCCGAGCTTGGCAATCAGATCATCGAGCAGTGCGAAGTTACCCTCAAAACCATAAGGGTTGACTTCATCCCAGGTAGCGGGACGGTCGGTCAAACCGAAACCAGGGCGGTCGTAGGCGATAACATCTCCAAATTCTGCCAAGGGTTGAATTACATCGCGCCACGAATAGGTGCTTGCCCCAAATCCGTGCATGAGAACAATTAGAGGTGCTGGTTCATCAGAGTTGCCGGTAAAAGCAGCTCTCTCGACATGAACACCCAAGCCTGCCAGTGTCTCAAACTCCCCATCTGGCCCTGCGGCTTCAACGTTAGTCATAGTGCCCGAGGTGGTTTCAGGAATCAACAGTGGCACAACCAAAAAAGAGAGAACCCCAGCTAGAAGCGCAATCAAGGCAACTTTGCGAAATGTTTTCATGATTCGACTCTATGTAAGAACCATGAGTTATGGCGGTAACCTAAAAATCGAGAGAACGAAGGAAACCTTGACATACGAGAAAAATAACGAATGGTTTGTTGAAACTGGTTTTGAACCCCTAGTGGACCTTTTCGTGAAACAGGCTAACGACAATCCTTCAGGAGGGAGATCCCTCGCTATCTACCGTGAAGGAAAGCTAGTTCTTGACGTTTGGGGAGGTGAGGCAAAGCCGGGAAAAGTTTGGACCTCCGACACAATTTCCACAGTCTTCTCTTGCACCAAAGGCATAATTTCAATCATCATCGCTCACCTCGTTTCCCAAGGGCTGCTCGATCCTAAGAAACCCGTTGCAACCTATTGGCCTGAATTTGCTCAGGGTGGAAAACAGGCTGTGACCGTAGAAACCCTCCTGCAACATCGCGCTGGCTTGAGCGCCCCGAGACGTGACCTAACCTATGCGGAACTAATTGACGGCCACACCGTAGTTAACGAGTTAGCCAAACAAGAACCCCTCTGGGAACCTGGCAGCGCTTTTGGCTACCACGCTCTGACCTTCGGGCACCTTGTGAGCAAACTCATTCATTGCGTTACTGGCCTCACCGCCAACGAATACCTACAAAAACATATCACTAATCCCCTAGACGTTGACATGTGGATAGGATTGCCGCACTCGGAGCTTTACCGATTAGCAAGCCTGGTTAGTGATGGAAATTTCAAATCCGCAAATCCGGAAAAAGGGTCACACCAATACTGGGTTGAAAAAGCTATGAACTTTGGTGGCGCGCTGCCAGCAGACCCAACCGCTGCTGGAGGGTTCAATGATCCCGTTACCCTTGCCGTCGAACTTGCCGGAGCAGGAGGAGTTACCAACGCGAGAGGGCTGGCAAAGATCTACTCGGCTGCTGTTTTCGAAACGGACGGTGTGCGTTTAGCCGATGACGAAACACTCGAAGCGGCCAGCAAACCCGCATCGACTGGAGAAAACGTCTGGCATGAACCAGGACCTTACCCGGCCTGGGGAAACGGTTTCATGTTGCCGATTTCGGAGCATTTTGTAACGCCAGGGTTGAAGGGATTCGGACACAATGGTCTAGGTGGGCAGGCCGGATGGGGCAGCCTGGATGCACGAATCGGCTTCGGATACACCACTTCTTACCTGCGCAGCGACAATGAAACACAAAAGCACCAGCAGGATTTAGTTCGTGCTTTGAATCAAATACTCTGAGGCAGTTACTTTACCTTTGTTGTGGAATTGGATTCCTTGTCGGCTCCAGACTTCTTAGTTGCGAAGGCAAACAAGGCAAGGCCAGCTACTAAGGCACCCGCCCCAACACCATACGAGACAACTTCTGAGGCTCGATTGGCATCGACGAAGACACCTACGAAGACCACAGCGATAATCGCCACTACAACACCAATCAACTTCGATTTCAAGTCGTCTAGGTCATTAATCTCTAGCCAAACTGGAACTTCAATTCGGGTGTCTACGAATAGTTCATAAAGACCATAACCGATAACTAAAAGCACGGTGCCCAGCAGAATTGCGTCCACAGCAGTTAGGACGTTCACAATCGTTACCTTGAGATAACTGTTGTTGACAACGGCGTCGTAGACAACTTTGCCGATCTCAATTGACCCCTGCGCCATCAAGAGTAAAGCGCCAATGATCGAAGCGATCGCTGGAATGATTACTGCAAATCGTGAAAGCCCAAGTATTTTTCTCATACCTGAACTTTATCCATCTAAACGGCTTGAACAACTTTTTTATTGGCGGCAACTCGATCAAACGCGTCTCGTCAGTGGCGAAAACCAAACAAAGGTTGCATAGTTAGGTTATACCTTCGTAAAGATTGGAAGATCATGAGAATAGGCGTAGTTAAAGAGCAGGCTGGGGAAACTCGAGTGGCCGCTACCCCGACCACGGTCAAAGCCATTATCGCCCTCGGCTACAAAGTAGTAGTTGAGTCCGAAGCGGGTACCCTTTCAACTTTTCCTGACTCTGCATATTTGGAGGCCGGAGCGACCATTGGAACAAGCAAGGACGCCTGGTCCAGCCAGATTGTTTTGAAAGTTGCGGCACCGAGCGATAAAGAAATTACGAAGCTACGCGATAACGCAACCATCGTCAGTTTGATGACTCCTTCGTTGCGTCCGGACCTACTCGAGGCACTGGGAACCAGAGGCATTACCGCTCTCGCTTTGGACGCGGTCCCCAGAATTTCTCGAGCCCAATCCATGGATGTACTGAGCTCCATGGCTAACATTGCCGGATATCGAGCGGTTGTTGAAGCGGCTCATGAGTTTGGCCGATTCTTCACCGGGCAGGTAACCGCAGCCGGAAAAGTTCCACCAGCCAAAGTCTTGGTTGCCGGAGCCGGAGTTGCTGGTCTTGCTGCTATCGGTGCAGCCTCCAGCCTCGGCTCGATAGTTAGAGCGACCGACCCGAGACCAGAAGTGGCTGATCAGGTCAAATCGATTGGTGGAACCTACCTCGCGGTTGAAGTGGCCGAAAAGATGGAGTCTGCTGATGGCTATGCGAAAGCTACCAGCGAAGATTATGACAGGCGCGCTGCCGAAATTTATTCCGAGCAAGCAGCCGACGTTGACATCATCATTACAACCGCGCTGATTCCAGGCCGTCCCGCACCGAAGCTGATCACCGCTAGCGATGTTGCCAGCATGAAATCAGGCAGTGTGATTGTTGACATGGCTGCCGCACAGGGCGGAAACGTTGAAGGTTCGGTCGCTGGCAAGAAGGTTGTCACCAGCAACGGCGTGACCATCATCGGATACACCGACCTTCCAGGTCGACTTCCTGCTCAGGCTTCTCAACTTTTCGGAACAAACCTTGTGAACTTACTGAAGTTGGTAACTCCTGAGAAAGACGGCGTTCTGGCGCTTGACTTCGAAGACATTGTTCAGCGATCTGTCACAGTGGTGAAAGATGGTTCGATTACTTGGCCGCCACCACCAGTTCAGGTTTCTGCAGCTCCGGCAGCCGCCAAGGCCGAAGCCCCGGTCGTCGCAGAAAAGAAGACCATGTCGGCCAAGCGTCGTGGTGTCTTGTTTGCCTTGGGAATTGTTGCCCTCTATCTGATTGTCGCTTTCGCACCGCCACCACTACCCCAGCACTTCCTAGTGTTGACACTCTCGGTGGTAATTGGGTTCTATGTGATCGGGAAGGTCCATCACGCCCTCCACACACCTCTAATGAGTGTTACCAACGCAATCTCCGGAATCATCGTGGTTGGAGCAATACTTCAACTAACTTCCACCGACCTGACCGTGCAAATTTTGGCAGGCATCGCCACGACTCTGGCTAGTATCAACATCTTCGGAGGTTTTGCTGTGACCAGGCGAATGCTGAAAATGTTCTCGAAGGGCGGCAAATAAATGGAATCCCTTTTGACTCTTGCACCGATGCTCGCTACCGCGGCTTACATAGTTGCATCCCTACTATTCATCCTTTCGCTCGCAGGCCTTAGCAAGCACGAGAGCGCCAAGGGTGGAATCATTTACGGTGTTTCCGGCATGGCCCTCGCACTTGCCGCAACCTCCCTACTTACAGTAACCACCGGCTGGAATGACCCAGCCGCCAGACTTGGTCTAATTTTTATCATTGTTGGTTTAGTAATAGGTGCAGCAATTGGTCTTTGGCGGGCCCGCGTCGTTGAGATGACGGGAATGCCTGAACTAATCGCATTGCTTCACAGTTTCGTTGGTGTGGCTGCAGTTCTAATTGGTTGGAACGGTGCCCTTTATCACCCTGGAACTCCAGAGAATCTGATGGGCGTTCACCGTGCCGAAGTCTTCATTGGTGTTTTCATCGGAGCCGTGACCTTCACCGGTTCGATCGTTGCCTACCTGAAGCTTTCTGCCAAAATTTCTTCCAAACCGCTCATGTTGCCCGGAAAGAACTTCCTAAACGTCGGAGCACTGGTTGGGTTCGTGGGTCTAACAGTTTGGTACGTGATCACTCCCGACATCGCGCTACTGATTGCCGTAACCGCGTTGGCTCTGGCTTTGGGATGGCACCTCGTTGCGTCCATCGGTGGCGGTGACATGCCAGTGGTTGTGTCAATGCTCAACAGCTACTCGGGTTGGGCTGCAGCGGCCGCAGGATTCCTGCTCAGCAATGACCTACTTATTGTTACGGGAGCTCTTGTTGGCTCTTCTGGTGCTTACCTTTCATACATCATGTGTAGAGCAATGAACCGATCATTTATCTCGGTCATCGCTGGCGGTTTTGGAATTGTCGCCCCGACAAGTTCTGAAGAAGAACTCGGTGAATATCGTGAAACCGATGCGGCTTCGGTTGCCGAACTTCTTAGAAACGCAACTTCGGTGGTAATCACCCCGGGTTACGGTATGGCCGTGGCTCAAGCCCAATACCCTGTTGCTGACCTCGCAGCAAGGTTGATTGATAAAGGTGTGGCCGTGCGGTTTGGTATTCACCCGGTTGCTGGAAGATTGCCAGGACACATGAACGTTCTTCTAGCGGAGGCCAAAGTCCCATACGACATCGTCGACGAGATGGATGAAATTAATGACGACTTTGCAACAACCTCCGTGGTGCTCGTTATCGGTGCGAACGACACAGTGAACCCAGCTGCCGCAGAAGATCCGGGTAGCCCAATCGCCGGCATGCCGGTTCTCAAGGTATGGGAAGCAGAGAACGTGATCGTTTTCAAACGTTCAATGGCTTCAGGCTACGCAGGTGTGCAGAACCCGCTGTTCTTTAGGGCTAACGCGGCAATGCTATTTGGTGATGCCAAACAAAGGGTCGAAGACATCCTTCGAGCAATCTAAAAAGGGCGCCCCAGCAGGAATCGAACCTGAATCCAGCCGGCCCGACAAAACTATTAGTGTTGTTTTACCTCAGGGCTAGCCAGAATCTTGTCTATTCTGTGACCATCCAGGTCGACTACTTCAAGAATCCAGCCGTCGAATACAACGGTGTCTCCAACCATCGGCATCCGCCCAAGAAGCAAGAGAACAAGTCCACTAACGGTGTGGAAGTTGGCCTTGGCTTGATCGGGGAAATCAGTCACGCCAAGACAATCTTGCAAATCATGTATTGAAGTATCTCCTTCAAGAAGCCAAGATCCATCCGCTCTTTGAACTGGTCCACGTTCGGGTTCGCTCAGTATTGAAATTTCTCCGGTGAGGCTGTCAAAAATATCTTGCACGGTTACCAAGCCCTCGAGGCTGCCATATTCATCCACAACGAAGGCCATGTGGGTTCGTGCTTCCTTGAACTTTTTGAGGAGATCCATTCCCGTTAGGGTCTCCGGTACATAAAGAGGAACTTCGAGTTGAGTTTCAACATCGAATTTCTTGCCGGTTGCAAGGTCCGCCAGAGCCCTCCTCGTGCGCATCACCCCGATAACCGAATCGAGGTCAGGGTCGCAAACCGGAATCCTTGAGTAAAGAGTCTTGCTAATTGTTTCAATGGTTTTTTCTAGAGGTGCGTTTTTATCGACAAAAGTCACGTCTGAACGTGGGACCATCAGGGAGCCAACTTTGCGA
>JBFYOM010000062.1:0-6308 GCA_041303805.1 Micrococcales bacterium | reverse complement strand
AACTCAAGGAAAGCCTTGAGGGCGGCCAAACAGTGTCCGGGTCGATTCGAGAAACTTGCGAGGCAATCGCCAACCTCGGCTCGGCTAAACTTGAGTATCTAGCGGTGATTGATCCGCAAATTTTCCGACCGGTCGACGACAAACATGTTGGAGCAGCGAAAATCATCGTTGCCGCCAAAGTGGGCGAGGTTCGACTGATCGACACCATGAACGTAAGTTTGGGAAAGCAGTAGATATGAGTGATGCACCAGACAACTCGGCTGAGTTGGAAGTTGACGTTCCCGAACAAATCGAGATTCGACTTGCCAAGCGTGACCGCCTAAACGAACTTGGCGACGCCTACCCGGTTTCACTTCCCATCACCACGACGATCGACGCCGTGCGTGCAAAGTACCCAGCTCTAGAAATAGATGTTTCCACCGGCGAAACCGTTGGTATTGCCGGACGCGTAATGTTCCAGCGCAACACCGGAAAGCTCTGTTTTGCAAGCCTTCAGGCCGGTTCCGGCGAACGCATCCAAGCCATGCTCAGCCTCGACAAGGTTGGCGAAGAGCAGCTCGAACTCTACAAAGAGCTTGTTGACCTAGGCGACCACCTATTCGTTGAGGGTGAAGTAATCACTTCCAAGCGTGGTGAACTTTCGATTCTCGTCTCTAGCTGGAAGATGGCCGCCAAGACCATCCGCCCGCTACCTAACCTTCACAACGACCTCGGCGAAGAGTTTCGTGTTCGTCATCGCTACATTGACCTAATCGTTCGCGACCGCGCTCGTGAAGTGGTTCAGATCCGCGCCCAGGTTATGCAGTCCCTTCGCAAGACCTTCACAGAAGACAACTTCCTCGAGATTGAAACCCCGATGCTTCAGACCATCCACGGTGGCGCATCGGCACGACCTTTCAAAACCCACTCGAACGCCTTCGACACTGAACTTTTCCTTCGCATCGCTCCGGAGCTCTTCCTAAAGCGCGCAGTCGTTGGCGGAATCGACCGCGTCTACGAAATCAACCGCAACTTCCGCAACGAAGGTGCCGACCGCACCCACAGCCCTGAGTTCGCAATGCTCGAGGCCTATCAGGCCTACGGCGACTACAACTCGATCGCCGACCTAACCCAGAAGCTCATTCAGAACGCTGCGCTTGATGTCTTCGGAACTCACGAAGTCACCCTGGACGACGGCACAGTTAACGACCTGTCTGGCGACTGGGCACGAATCTCAATGTTCGAAAGCCTTTCTGAAGCAGCCGGAGAAGAAATCACCCCAGCGACTCCAATTGAGAAGCTGAAGAAACTAGCCGACAAGGTTGAAATCGAAATCGACCACCCGCTTCACGGCAAGTATGTTGAAGAGCTTTGGGAGCACTTCGTAAAAGGCGGCCTAGAAAAGCCAACCTTCGTGATCGACTTCCCGGAAGACACCTCACCACTAACCCGCGGACACCGCTCAAAGGCTGGCGTGGCTGAGAAGTGGGACCTCTACATCCGCGGATACGAACAGGCCACCGGTTACTCCGAGCTGGTTGACCCAGTAATCCAGCGAGCACGTTTCGTCGAGCAGGTAACCTTGGCAGCAGCCGGTGACCCTGAGGCAATGAAGCTCGACGAAGACTTCCTGAAGGCACTTGAATTCGGTATGCCACCATCAGGCGGGCTCGGACTGGGAATTGACCGGCTACTAATGAGCCTGACCGGTCTGGGTATCCGCGAAACAATCATGTTCCCGTTGGTGAAGTAATGGACATTTTCCTAGACGTAACCGGCTCACTAATCCCACCAATCTTCATTGGTCTACTGTTTTGGTTCATCATGCGCTCAATCCTTCGCGCCGACTCAAAAGAGCGCGAGGTCTACTCGCAGATCGAAGCCGAGGAGCGCGCCAAGCTGGACGAGAAGCCAGCCAAAAAGGGCTAACGCTTAGGGCGAACAAGCCTATTTTGTGTCAGGTCGGCTCGCTAACCTGAATACATGTTCGAGAAATTTACTGATAAAGCCCGTCGCGTCGTCGTCCTTGCTCAAGAAGAAGCGAAGATGCTGAACCACAACTACATTGGTACCGAACACCTCCTGTTGGGTTTGATCCACGAGGGTGAGGGCGTTGCCGCTAAGTCTCTAGAGGCGCTTGGTATCAGCCTGGAATCGGTTCGCGAGCAGGTTCAAGACATCATCGGTCAGGGTCAGACCCCTCCAACCGGTCACATTCCATTTACTCCTCGAGCTAAGAAGGTTTTGGAGCTTTCGCTTCGCGAGGCCCTTCAGTTGGGTCACAGCTACATCGGAACCGAGCACCTACTTCTCGGCCTAATCCGTGAGGGTGAGGGCGTTGCCGCTCAGGTGCTTACTAAGCTTGGCGCCGACACCAACAAGGTTCGCCAGCAGGTTGTGCAGTTGCTATCCGGTTTTGAAAACAAAGAAACCGTAAACGTTGGCGGCGAACAGGCTGCCCCACAAAAGGGCTCTCAGATCCTTGACCAGTTTGGAACCAATCTCACCCAGAGCGCAGCCGACGGCAAGCTTGACCCAGTAGTTGGCCGTGAGCGTGAGATCGAGCGAGTGATGCAGATTCTTTCGCGTCGCTCGAAGAATAACCCTGTTCTCATTGGTGAGCCCGGTGTTGGTAAGACTGCTGTTGTTGAAGGATTGGCACTAGCGATCGTTTCCGGAGATGTTCCTGAGACTCTAAAGGGCAAGCAGCTTTACACCCTAGACATGGGTGCGCTAATTGCTGGTTCGCGTTACCGCGGAGACTTCGAAGAGCGTTTGAAGAAGGTCACCAAAGAGATTCGCACTCGCGGAGACATCATTACTTTCATCGACGAGATTCACTCGTTGGTTGGTGCCGGTGCTGCCGAAGGCGCTATCGACGCCGCTTCGATTTTGAAGCCGCTGCTAGCTCGCGGTGAACTACAGACCATTGGAGCGACCACCCTGGACGAGTACCGCAAGTACTTCGAAAAGGATGCTGCGTTGGCTCGTCGTTTCCAGAAGGTGAATGTTGCCGAGCCAAGCTTGCCAATGGCGATCAACATCCTGAAGGGTGTGCGCAAGGCTTACGAAAAGCACCACAAGGTGACTATCACCGATGGTGCAATTGTTGCCGCTTGCAACCTAAGCGACCGCTACATCACCGACCGCTTCTTGCCAGACAAGGCCATCGACCTCATTGATGAGGCCGGAGCCCGTTTGCGTCTTTCACTACTCACCTCACCACCGGAACTTCGCGAAATCGAAGAAAAGATTGCTGGCGTTCGAGTTGCCAAGGAAAAAGCCGTTGAAGATCAAGACTTCGACATTGCCAAGGAAAAGCGCAAGGAAGAGAAAGAACTTCTCGCCGAGCGCGTGAAACTCCAGGCAAAATTCCGTGGCGGTCAAGTCACTCCTGAGGGCACTGTCGATGAAGGTCTCATCGCCGAGGTATTGGCCCAGGCAACCGGTATCCCAATCTTCAAGTTAACCGAAGAGGAAAGCGCCAAGCTCATCTTCATGGAAGATGAACTTCACAAGCGCGTCATCGGTCAGGAAGAGGCCATCAAGGCCGTCTCGAAGTCGGTTCGCCGTCAGCGCGCCGGCCTAAAGGACCCAAACCGTCCGTCTGGTTCGTTCATCTTTGCCGGTCCAACCGGTGTTGGAAAGACCGAGTTGGCGAAGGCTTTGGCCGAGTTCCTATTCGACGACGAGAACGCAATGATCTCTCTCGACATGAGCGAATACTCCGAGAAGCACACCGTTTCTCGTCTGTTCGGAGCTCCTCCAGGATTCGTGGGCTTCGAAGAGGGTGGCCAGCTCACCGAAAAGGTTCGCCGCAAGCCATTCTCGGTTGTGTTGTTCGATGAGATCGAAAAGGCTCACCCAGACATCTTTAACTCGCTTCTTCAGATTCTTGAAGAAGGTCGTTTGACCGATGGTCAGGGACGCATGGTGGACTTCAAGAACACCGTGATCATCATGACCACCAACCTAGGTACACGCGACATCTCTCGCGGAGCCATGGGCTTCAACCTTGAAGGCGACGATGCTGGCGACTACGACCGCATGAAGGGCAAGGTAAGCGAAGAGCTGAAGAAGCACTTCAAGCCAGAGTTCTTGAACCGCGTTGATGAGACCATCATCTTCCCTCAGCTCACCACCAAGGAGCTAGAGCAGATTGTCGACCTATTCATTGCGAAGCTAGGGCGCCGCTTGGAAGAGCGCGACATGACAATCGAGGTAACCGAAGCTGCCAAACAGCAGTTGATTAAGATTGGTTACGACCCAGCGCTGGGAGCAAGACCATTGCGTCGCGCTGTTCAGCGCGAGATCGAAGATCGCCTAAGCGAAAAGATCATGCGCGGCGAGCTATCAAACTCGGCTCACATCGTTGTTGATGCAAGCGGTGACGAGTTCGTGTTCGATACCAAACAGAATGTTGCCGCTAGCATTTAGGTGTGAGTTCAACTAATTTCCACGTTCGTCCAGCTAAATCGCTGGACGTTCGTGCTATCGCGGCCATGCGAAGACCTAATGAAGGCTCAGGGCTAAAGCTTTTGAAGTTAGAACTCGTTTCGCTTTACGAAAAGGTTTCTGAGTTTTTGGTCGCCGTGAATGAGTCCGGCGAAGTAGTGGGTGCGGGTGCAGTTCACGTTATGTGGGAAGACCTGGCCGAGGTCCGTTCGCTGGTGGTAAGAGACGATCACCGAGGCAAGGGTATCGGCCATATCCTCGTGGACGCGCTTTTGGAGCGGGCCAAGGAAATCGGTGTGTCCAGGGTGTTCTGCCTGACCTTTGAAACCGCATTCTTCGCTAAGCACGGCTTTGCCGAGATTTCCGATGTCCCGGTAGACGAGGAAACTTTTGCCGAACTGGTGCGTTCCACCGACGACGGCGTGGCCGAGTTCCTAGATCTTGCGAGGGTCAAGGAGAACACCCTAGGTAACACCAGAATGCTAGTGACCCTCTAACTTATGAGTCGCCGTGTTCCACCTCACATAATGCGCCGCCGCCGAATTGCGGGGCTGATTGTGTTGGTGCTCCTGATCTCTCTCGTCTGGTGGGGAGTCAGTTCGATATCCTCTTTGTTCACCCCAGCCAAGCCAGTAGCCGAGGGTGAGCAACCAATCACAGAGTGTGCTTCGGGTGTGGTTTCTGTGACAGCTTTGGTGGGCGACGGTGAGATGCGAATTAGCCAGTTCGATGCGACCACGAAACCAGAGTTGTGGTTCACGCTGACCAATAACGGCAAAGTGGATTGCGAGTTTAATGCCGGCCCCAAGGTGCAGTTCTACACGATCAAAATCGGAGAAGAAACCATCTGGACCAATGAGCAATGTGACCGGATAGACCTAAAGGATCAGGTGGTCACGCTGTCCCCAGGGGTGGCGACAAAGTCTGTTCCGAGCCCTTGGCTCAGGGTCTATTCGAGTAACGAGGGTTGTGGCGAGGGTCAACCGATCGCTCTGCCTGGAATTTACAGTTTTGAAGTAAAGGTAAATGGAATCAAGTCTGCTAACACTGAGCAGTTTTCACTCGATTAGCTACCAGTTAAGGGCCAGAGCCAGCGCGGCTTTGACCGATTGAACACCGGAGTCGACAGTTCTCACAAACCCAAGTCTTGCTGCCTCATTCTCACGAAGCTTGGCGTTGCTCACCTTTCGCACCTCGCCGGCGAGACTAATCTCGCCGAAAGCGGCTAGGTTGTGAGCGATTGGTTTGTCTTGAACGGCAGAGGCGATTGCCAGAGCGATGGCTAGATCGGCGGCTGGTTCGGTGAGCTTGACTCCTCCAACCGTGGAAACGTAAACGTCCATTTCACCAACACGAAGACCAGCCCGTCGCTCAAGCACGGCCAGCAGCATGGCAACGCGAGATGAATCGACCCCATTAGTTACACGTCTTGGGTTAGGTGATGATGACTTCACGACCAGAGCCTGAACTTCGGCAATCAGGGCACGCTTACCCTCAACGGAAACGGTGACGCAGGTTCCAGACACCGGTGTTTCCGGTCTAGAAAGGAAGAGCCCGGATGGGTCGGAAACCTCGTTGATCCCCTCGCCGGTCATTTCGAAGCAACCTACTTCGTCGGTTGGTCCAAAACGGTTTTTCTGGGTTCGAATGAAACGGAGTGCGGTTTGGCGATCACCCTCGAAGTGGCAAACCACGTCGACTAGGTGTTCGAGTGCTCGAGGGCCGGCAATGTTGCCGTCCTTGGTGACGTGACCGACCAAGATGATCGGCAGGTTGTTCTCTTTGGCGACGCGGATTAGGTTGCTGGCAACTTCACGAATCTGGCTGGGCATTCCGGCGGCGCCATCGAGTTCGGCATGAGCGATGGTCTGCAC
>JBFYOM010000061.1:0-6372 GCA_041303805.1 Micrococcales bacterium | reverse complement strand
TTCTTTTGGTGATTGATGCTACAACCGGACAAAACGGCATGGTTCAGGCCAAGGCTTTTGCCGAAGTGGCAAAGGTAACCGGAGTCGCTCTAACGAAACTTGACGGCACAGCGAAGGGCGGAATCGTGTACTCAATCCAACGCGAATTGGGTATCCCTGTAAAACTGGTAGGAGTCGGCGAAGGTATTGCCGATTTCGCGTTCTTTGAGCCAAGCGAGTTTGCTCGCGGGCTGGTTAGTTAGGAGTGGCCGTGTTCGGCAATCTCTCCGACCGCTTGGTCGAAACATTCAAGAACCTTCGTGCGAAGGGCAAATTGAGTGCGGCCGACATTGATGCCACCCTGCGCGAAATTCGCCGCGCGCTT
Source organism: Micrococcales bacterium (assembly GCA_041303805.1). Taxonomy (GTDB): domain Bacteria; phylum Actinomycetota; class Actinomycetes; order Actinomycetales; family Microbacteriaceae; genus Rhodoluna. Next base: position 6,008 of record JBFYOM010000061.1, on the reverse strand, counting down.
CTTGAAGCAGACGTTGCCCTCGAGGTTGTCAAGAATTTCATAACCGCAGTGCGTGACCGCGCGCTCGGCGATGAGGTGAATAAGGCCTTAAACCCGGCGCAGCAGGTAGTTCAGATTGTGAACGAAGAGTTGGTCACAATTCTCGGTGGTCAACAGCGCAAGTTGACTTTCGCTAAGACCGGTCCAACCGTAATTATGCTGGCAGGTCTGCAGGGTTCAGGTAAAACCACTCTCGCCGGGAAACTTGCCAAGTGGCTTAAGGACCAGGGGCAGACTCCGGTTCTTGTGGCTGCCGACCTTCAGCGCCCGAATGCAGTAAACCAGCTTCAGGTTGTTGGTGAGCGCGCCGGGGTTGAGGTGTTCGCTCCAGAGCCAGGAAATGGCAAGGGTGACCCGGTCAAGGTTTCCAAAGAGGCAATCAAGTTTGCCCAGAAAAAGCAGTTCTCAGTGGTCATCGTTGACACCGCCGGCCGTCTCGGTATCGATGAAGAGTTGATGAGCCAAGCTCGAGACATTCGCAAGGCTGTCGATCCAGATGAAGTGCTTTTCGTCATCGACTCGATGATTGGTCAAGATGCGGTGAACGTGGCCAAAGCCTTCGAGGATGGCGTAGGAATCACCGGCGTTGTTCTAACCAAACTAGATGGTGATGCTCGTGGTGGTGCCGCACTTTCAGTTTCATCCGTCACCGGAAAGCCAATTATCTTCGCATCAACGGGTGAAGGGCTAGACGCCTTCGAGCCGTTCTATCCAGATCGCATGGCCAGCCGAATCCTCGACATGGGAGACATCCTCACCCTGATCGAGCAGGCACAAAAACAATTCGACGACGTCGAAGCGGCGAAAATTGCCGACAAACTGGCTAAGTCCGAGTTCACTCTGGAGGACTTCCTCGAGCAGATGCAGCAGCTCAAGAAGATGGGTTCGATGAAAGACCTACTCGCCAAGTTGCCAGGTGCCGGTCAGATGAAGAACCAACTAGAAAATTTCGACGAAAAAGAGATTGACCGAACCGAGGCGATCATTCGCTCGATGACCCCGGTCGAACGCAATCAGCCTAAGGTTTTGAATGGCTCTCGACGCCTAAGAATTGCCAAGGGTTCTGGCACCACGGTGACCGAAGTGAACTCTCTGGTAAACCGCTTTGAACAGGCAGCAAAGATGATGAAGACCGTGGCCAAGGGTGGAATGCCCCAAATCGGTGGGCAAATGCCAGGAATGCCAAACATGGGTGGCGGTTACATCGGCGGAAAAGCAAAGAAGAACGACAAGAAGAAAAAAGGTTCAAAGTCTGGAAATCCAGCCAAGCGGGCTGCAGAGAATCTTGGAATCACTCCACCTCAGGGTGGATCCGGTTCATCTTTCGGACTCTAGGGGTTTGAAAAGTTTCGAGTTACCCCTAAAATAGAGAGGTTGCCAAGAGTTTGACCCTCTAACCAAACTTATTGGCTACCCATAGAGCTTCTCTACCGAGTGTGCACCCCACGCTCACGGTGGAACGTTCGCCCCAATACAAATAACAGGAGCATTGTGGCTGTAAAAATCCGCCTAAAGCGTTTGGGTAAGACCCGTTCGCCTCACTACCGTATCGTCGTAGCCGACTCGCGCACCAAGCGCGATGGCCGTGCCATCGAAGAGATCGGTCGTTACGTACCAACCGAGCACCCTTCAATCATTGAAGTCAACTCTGAGCGCGCTCAGTACTGGCTAAGCGTTGGCGCACAGCCAACCGAGCAGGTAGCAGCGCTACTAAAGCTCACCGGTGACTTCCAGGCCAGCAAGGGTGAAAAGGCCGTGAACAAGGTTCAGGTCAAGGAAGCCAAGGCTGAGTTCGTTCTAGACGCCAAGAAGAAGCCAGTTCTACTTCCAAAGGAAGAGAAGAAGGCTAAGGCTGAAGTTGTTGCAGAGGAAGCTCCAGTAGTTTCTGAAGAAGCATCAGCAGAAACCGTAGTAGCTGAAGAAGTTGTTGTCGAAGAGTCTGCGGCTGAAGAAGTAGTTGCTGAAGAAGCACCTGCGGCTGAAGCCGAAGTAGTTGAAGAAGCAGCGGCAGAGGAAACTCCTGCCGAAGCTCCAGCAGAAGAAGCTTAAGTAAAGTGTTAGCTGCTGCGCTCGAACACCTCGTCAAAGGAATCGTCGACCACCCGGAAGACGCCACCGTTACTGCACGCAAGACCAACCGCGGCGAAGAGCTGCTGGAGATCAACGTGCACCCGGAGGACCTTGGCCGAGTGATCGGGCGCGGCGGTCGCACTGCTAAGTCGCTGCGAACCGTAGTCAAAGCTTTAGCCGACGGCAAGAAGGTTCGTGTCGACGTGGTGGACACAGATTTCTAATCAAACTCAGCTCCGAGTTGGCCGCCTTCTCAAAGCGCATGGCCTAAAGGGAGCAATCAAACTCGAACTATATACCGACAGCCCTAACGAACGTTTCGTGCCAGGTGCCGTTCTTGAGTTGCAAGTTCCTGAGACTTCACCGTGGTTTGGAAAAACGGTTACCGTTAATGAACTTCGCTGGTACAACCAAATGCCTGTCATCTTTCTGAAAGATGTCGAAGACCGCACGGCCGCCGAGTCGCTAATCAAAGCCATCCTCTTAGTTCACGCCGACACCACAGTTTTACCTACCGAAGCCGATGCTTGGTACGACCACCAGTTGGTTGGTCTGAAGGTTTACCGCGATGAGATCGAAGTGGGAGAAGTGATTCGTGTCGATCACCTCCCATCGCAAGATTTGCTAATCGTGAAGGCGGGCGAATCAGAGGTATTGGTTCCGTTCGTAAAGGAAATCGTGCCTGAAGTTGATGTTGCAGCTGGGCGAATCCGGGTAACTCCGCCGCTAGGGCTATTCGAAGAAATCGAGGAGTAACAATGCGAATCGATGCGGTGACGATTTTTCCGGATTACTTCGATGCTCTAAACATTTCGTTGCTTGGCAAAGCGCAAGAAAAGAATCTGATCGAATTCCACGCTCATGATCTTCGCAACTGGACTTTCGATAAACATCGCACGGTCGACGATTCCCCATATGGTGGTGGCGCCGGCATGCTGATGAAACCTGAGCCTTGGGGTTTGGCCTTCGATGAACTGCTTTCCCAGGACGGGGAAACCATCGTAATTTTCACCAACCCGGCGGGTGAAGTTTTCAAGCAGGCCACCGCGCAAGAGTTAGCCAGCGCCAAGCATTTGGTTTTCGCCTGTGGTCGCTACGAGGGAATCGACCAGAGGGTGGTTGACTACGCCAGTAAGAAGGCGAAAGTTCGATTGGTTAGCATCGGCGACTACATTCTCAATGGAGGTGAAGTTGCTGCAATCGCCATGATCGAATCGATCGCAAGATTAATCCCCGGGGTGATTGGCAATGCCGAGTCGCTCGCCGAGGAATCGCACAACGAATCGGGGCTGTTGGAATACCCGAGTTATACGAAGCCTGCGAGTTGGCGAGGTTTTGATGTGCCAGAAGTTCTCACCAGCGGAAACCATGCGGCGATCGCCGCTTGGCGTCACCAGCAACAGATCGAGCGCACCAAAGCGGTAAGGCCAGATTTACTGGACGACTAGCGTTCTACCGATCGGTGTGGCAGAATAGACAGGTTGCTCATCCCTTGAAGTCTCTGCCGCAGGGGAGCGGATGAGTTTTCTTGACAAAACCCATTCGTTTTTGACCTGCGTGCGAAAACAGAGAGCGATACAAAATGCACATTCTCGACAGCGTTGACGCAGCTAACCTGCGCACCGACATTCCAGCGTTCCGCGTTGGAGACACCGTCAAGGTAAACGTAAACATCACCGAAGGTAACCGTAGTCGTATCCAGGCGTTCCAGGGATACGCGATTCGTCGTTCGGGTCACGGAATCCGTGAAACTTTCACCGTTCGCAAAGACTCCGGAGGTTTCGGGGTAGAGCGCACCTTCCCTCTTCACTCACCAGTTATCGACTCGATCGAAGTGATTCAGCGCGGTGACGTTCGTCGTGCCAAGCTTTACTACATGCGCGACCTACGCGGCAAGAAGGCAAAGATTCGCGAAAAGCGCGAAAACGTGCCTGGCAAGAACTAACTTTTTTATGTCCAAAGAACGTCCCGAGCCGAAAACAGCTCTGGGGCGTTTTTTGCGTCGCGCGCAGAAGAACGTCTTCGTTTCATTTTTGATTGATGTGGTATCCGTCGTTGGTGCAGCACTCATCCTCAGTTTGCTTATCAAGACGTTTTTGCTGCGTTCGTTTTTCATTCCATCCGGATCGATGCTCGAGACACTTCAAATCGATGACCGAATCTTCGTAAATGAACTCGTTCCCGGTCTGATTGCTCCGGAACGCGGGGACGTCGTGGTCTTTAGGGACCCAGGTGGTTGGTTGGGAGAGCCGCAGCAGGAGCTTCCGAAACCACCGCTGGAACAAGGGGTTGATTTCTTCTTGTCGGCCTTTGGTTTGATTGCACCGGATTCCACCCAGCACCTGGTCAAACGAATCATCGGCAAACCGGGCGATCGCGTGGTCTGCTGTTCGCCTTCGGGCAAGCTAATGGTGAACGGTGTTGAGATTACCGAAACCTACATCTCGCCTAGTTCAAATCCATCCGACAAAACCTTCGACGTAACCGTTCCAGCCGAATCTTTCTGGGTCATGGGGGATAACCGTGGAAACTCAGAAGACTCCCGCTATCACGAGGACCTACCTAGCAAGGGTTTCGTAAACAAGTCGTTTATTGTTGGACGTGCCTTCGTGGTCAGTTGGCCGCAAAGCCACTGGAAGTGGTTAGACAATTACCCTGATGTCTTCAAAACCGTTCCCAACAACTGAGGTTGAGCGCACTCTCGGGCGCCGATTTGTAATTGGCATCGACGAGGTGGGGCGAGGGGCAATTGCCGGCCCAGTTGCGGTTGGGGCATTCGTCCTGGATTTGGGTCAGGTAGATGAATCTGCCATCCCGAAGAAACTTCAGGATTCAAAGTTGATGACCGAAAAAAATCGCGAGGCAGTTTTCGAAGAATTAAAGAATTGGTCACCAGGTTTTTCCGTCGGAATGGTCTCCGCTGCTGAAATTGATTCGAATGGAATCATCTGGGCTCTCTCACAGTCTGCCGTTCGAGCCTTGGAGGACTTGGTCAAGCTCGGGGAAATCAGAGACGCAATAGCTTCCAATCAGGTGCACATCCTTTTGGATGGCACTCACAACTGGCTGGAGAGCGTAGTTTCTCGAATCCCGGTCACTGTTCGAGCCAAGGCCGACCGAGATTGCGTTGCTGTTTCTGCTGCGGCCTGCATGGCTAAGGTCACTCGAGATCGTCTGATGGTGGAGCTCGCGGAAACTTATCCAGACTATTTATTAGAGGGGCACAAAGGTTATGCCTCAGCCGCCCACATCGAAGCAGTTCGTCGGTTGGGTCCAAGTGAAGTTCACCGCGTGTCTTGGCTAACAAAAATCCTTAGCGGTGAATAGTAGTAATACCTAAGTAATAGAATCAAGGCCATGGACGAAAACGACTTCGAAGATTACGAGCGAAATGCCGAGCTAGCGCTCTACCGCGAGTATCGCGATTTAGTCGATACCTTCAAGTATGTAATTGAGACTGAGCGGCGTTTTTATCTTGCCAATGAAGTCTCACTCAACCGGATTGATGCCGGAAATGATTTCTATTTCGAGCTCGAAATGAAAGACGTCTGGGTCTGGGATATTTATCGCACCGATCGCTTCGTGGCTTCGGTTCGTGTGCTCACTTTCAAAGATGTCAACGTTGAAGAGCTAAGTGGAAAAGCGTTTGAAATTCCTAAGGAACTAGCCGTAGGCGAGTAGTTTTCCACAGTTTTTAACCGCTTGGTTTGGCCGTGCAATAAAGAGGCATTCTTGGGTAATGCCAACAGCTCCTAATCGACGACACGTTCTCGGTCTTTATGGCGAACGTGTAGCGGGAAACTACCTTTCTTCAATCGGCTATGAAATACTCGAACGAAATTGGCGTTGCTCACTTGGGGAAATAGATCTGATTGCCCGCGATGAATCCAGGTACGTAT
>JBFYOM010000060.1:0-6404 GCA_041303805.1 Micrococcales bacterium | reverse complement strand
CGATTGAAGTAAATCCAGGCATCAAATACACCCTTAGCTCAACTAGAACTTATACAAACTACAGGTTTGCTCAAGGTGGGATTTTGACGTTCAAAATCACTGCTGGGAGTGGATATAACGGAAGATGCGCGATCTTTGGAGACACCGAATACGCATACAACTTCGCACTTAACTACATGGGGGAAGAGCACAAATTGGGTTACTTCAAGGTGGTCAATGGCTATGGGGTTGGAAAGCTTCAAATGAGATGGAACGGGGTTGTCTCGGCTTCAATATCTTGTGAATCGTCGACATTCCCTGATGACGACTTCCTCTCAATCAGGAATGTGACACTTCGAGCTAATTTCTGATCGAGGCTTTAGGGCCGCTATTTGGGAATAACTTCGGGAACCTTCAAGGTTTTCTGTCATGCTATACAAGTAACAAAGTTCTTCGGGGTCAGTGAAAATCTGAGCCGGCGGTTATAGTCCGCGACCCGACAGGTGGTAACACTTGGCGGTTGAGCTGGTGGAACTCCAGCACCGACGGTTAAAGTCCGGATGGGAGAAGAACGAGGCGTTCGCCATTTCGGCGTTCGCCCTGTCTTCCGTCGCCTCCGAAAACTCTTATCGGAAGGCTGGACATGTCAAGCAAATATGAGTTCGCGATGCGTCGTGCGCTTGATCTTGCCTTGAATGGGCCTGTTTTTGGTGTGAACCCACAGGTTGGTGCGGTGATTCTTGATGAATCGTTGAACATCGTTTCTGAGGGTTGGCACAAGGGCGCTGGAACGCCTCACGCCGAGGTTATGGCCCTGTCTTCTCTCCCTGCTGTTCTTCCTGCCGGTTACACGGCTGTGGTGACTCTTGAGCCTTGCAATCACACCGGTCGCACCGGCCCTTGCGCCCAGGCTCTGATTGCTGCTGGGATTTCTCGCGTTGTGTTTGCTTCGGCTGATCCAGGTCTTGAGTCTGGTGCTGGTGCTGCTACTTTGAAGGCTGCTGGGGTTGAGGTTATCTCTGGTGTTCTTGAAGATGAGGCAGATAACCAGTCTGGCGTTTGGTTGACCTCTGCTCAGAATCAGCGTCCTTTCGTAACTTTGAAGTGGGCGCAGTCTTTGGATGGTCGCGCGATGGCGGCCGATGGTTCGTCTAAGTGGATCAGCGGGCCGGAGTCTCGTGCTCACGCTCACCTGGTTCGATCTCAGATTGATGCAATCTTGGTTGGCACTGGAACTGTTCTTGCCGACAACCCTTCTCTAACTGCGCGTCAGGAAGATGGCTCTCTGTATTCTCACCAGCCACTGCGAGTGGTCGTTGGGAACAGCATGCTGCCTTCAGATGCAAAAGTTTTCGACTCGTCTTCGGAAACGATTCGAGTTCGTAACCATGACCTAACGGTTTTGTTGGCTGATCTTTATGCTCGGGGTGTGAAGCACCTTTTGGTTGAGGGTGGTCCGACCGTTGCTTCGGCTTTTGTGAAGGCGAACCTGGTTGATGAGTTTGTGACTTATCTGGCGCCTCAGCTGATTGGTGGGCCTGGTGTTGCGGTTACTGAGCTTGGCGTTGAGAGCATGAGCGAGGCCGTGAAACTTCAGTTTTTGGAAACCAAGGCGTTGGGCGCTGATCTTTACATTCGAGCTAAGAGGAGTAACTAATGTTTACCGGAATTGTTGAAGAGTTGGGAACTGTGGTTTCCATTGAAGAGCAGCCAGATGCTAAGCGGATTACTTTTTCTGGACCCGTAGTGACCTCGGATGTTTCTCGGGGTGATTCGATTTCTGTGAGCGGTGCTTGCCTGACTGCGGTTGAGATTGAGGGTTCAACCTTTACCGCCGATGTGATGCACGAGACTCTTCGACTAACCGCTTTGGGTTCTTTGGTTGCAGGTTCGCCAGTGAATTTGGAGCGCGCAATGAATGCGGCTACTCGCTTCGGCGGTCACATGGTTTTGGGTCACGTTGATGGCGTGGGCACTGTGGTATCACGCAAGCCATCTGAGAACTGGGAATGGGTAACCATCGAGATTCCTAAAGATCTGATGAAGTATGTGGTTTTGAAGGGTTCGATCACGATTGATGGAATCTCTCTGACCGTGAACGAAGTGACGGATACGACGGTTTCGTTCTCGCTCATCCCAGAGACTCTTCGCTTGACCACTCTTGGATCTAAGGGTGTTGGGGCGTTGGTAAATGTGGAGGTCGACATCATGGCCAAACACATAGAGAAATTGATCGAAAGCAGGAACAACTAATGGAACTATCAACAATCGAGCAGGCGCTGGATGCGCTTCGCGCGGGAAGGCCAGTTCTGGTTGCCGACGATGAGAACCGTGAGAACGAAGGCGATGCGATCATGGCCGCCGAGTTCGTAACCGAAGAGTGGATGGCGTGGCTGGTTCGCAACACCACCGGTTTCCTTTGTGCTCCGATGGAAGACGCTCGCGCCAACGAACTTGAACTTCCACTGATGTTGCAGCACAACGAGGACCCACACCAGACCAACTACACAATTACCGTGGATGCGGCAGACCGTGAGTCGACCGGTGTTTCTGCTTATGACCGTGCTTTGACTTCTCGCACTTTGGCTGACCCTATGTCTTCGGCGGAATCACTGATTCGCCCAGGTCACATTGTTCCGTTGCGTGCTCACCACCACGGTGTGTTAGGGCGCGCGGGTCACACCGAAGCGGCGGTGGATCTTTTGAAGCTTGCAGGTTTAATCCCGGTGGGGGTCATCGGAGAACTGGTTAATGAGGATGGGAGCATGATGCGACTACCAGAACTGATTGAAACCGGAGTTCGCGAGGAACTTCCAGTGATCACCATTGAACAAATCGTTGAGCACCTGAAGACCAACGACATTATTTACGCGCACAACCCGACCAACCGAATTCGTTTCGAGGCTGAGGCTAACGTGCCAACCACTCACGGAAACTTCCGTCTGCGCGGTTACTACGACATTAAGACCACTGCCGACCACGTGGCAATCATTTCTGGAAACCCAACCGGAGAAGACGTCCTAGTTCGTATGCACTCTGAGTGCATCACGGGTGAGGCATTTGGTTCGCTGAAGTGTGAGTGTGGTCCGCAGCTTGACTTCGCTCTGGACAAGATTGCTAACGACCCAAAGGGTGGCGTGGTGATTTACCTGCGCGGCCAGGAAGGTCGAGGTATTGGCCTTTTGAACAAACTGAAGGCCTATGCACTTCAGGAGCAGGGCCTAGACACCGTTGAAGCCAACCTGGCTCTGGGTCTGCCTTCGGAGAACCGTGAATACGGAGCTGCCGTTTCGATTTTGAAGGACCTTGGCGTAACCAGCGTTCGACTCATGACTAACAACCCAGCTAAGAGCAACTTCCTAATCGAGGCTGGCATACCGGTCACCGAGTATGTTCCGGTAATCACCGGCTTGGCAACCGAGAACATTGGTTACCTTGAAACCAAGCGCGAGAAGATGGGTCACACCATCGGCGAAGTGAAAGCGGAAGACAAGTGAGTGGAGCCGGAGCACCAAAGATTCAGATTGACGCGTCCGGACTAGCGGTGACCATCGTGGTCACTTCTTGGCACACCGAAATCACCGAAGGCCTGTTGGCCGGGGCCGAGCGGGCCTTGAAGGCTGCTGGGAATGATGTCTACTCGATCATGCGAGTTCCTGGTGCGTTCGAGCTTCCGCTAGCTGCTCAGTATGCGATTGAGGATGGCGCCGAAGCGGTCATTGCTCTTGGTGTTGTGATTCGCGGAAGCACACCCCACTTCGATTATGTTTGCAACGCAGCCACCGACGGGCTGACCCGTGTTCAGCTCGACACCGGTGTTCCAATCGGTTTTGGGTTGCTTACGGTTGACACCGAACAGCAGGCTTTGGACCGCGCTGGCTTGAAAAACAGCAAAGAAGACAAGGGCGCCGAAGCAGTTGAAGCCGCAATCGCGATGGCTAGACTAAAGTCATGGAACTGATACCTAAAATTGCACTTATTCTCCACTTCATTGGAATTGGAGCCCTTCTATCCGGATTCTTCTACCAGCTAAAAGACTGGGGTAACGGAATGAATATCAACGCTGGAATCCTTCACGGCGCCTGGTTGATGCTGGTCACCGGCCTAACCATGACTGGAGTCATCCCTGTTCTTTTCCCAGACAAGGAACTAAACCACCTTGTCATCGGCCTGAAGAGCATCGTAATCACCGCAATCTTCTTCATTGCCTACGGTTACAAGAAGAAGGAAACGACCGCAAAGTGGGTTGTGCCAGTTATGGCACTCCTTACCGTTGTCAACATTTCGATGGCGGTAATCCTCTAAGGATTTAGCGCAAGAACAAAGCTGTTAGTCGGCGGGTTGTGAAATACAGCCCGCCGATTGTCATTTCCTCGACGCGCTACAGATTCTGATCTAGCGTGGTTGGTCGGGCAAAAATGAAGGTTCTCCACACAAGTCACAGCTCCAATCTTCGGATTCACCAGACCAGACGTGAATGCACCTATGTTTCGCAAAAGTCACGAGCGCGGCAACTCTCTGTGACTCTTCAAAATCTGTAGTTGCGCGATTTGTTCTCAGAAAATCGATACCCAGTTGCACAAAATCAGGCTCTGACATTTTTTGAATTACTGCTCCACTTGGATAGAACCAAGCCATAGATTGATGAAGGCTTCCAGTCGGAGGTTCCGGATTCGAGCCAACACCCTCCCTTTCGAACATTTCAAAAATTTTCTTCAAAGCACTTTGATCGTCTGCAATCATGTCCCAGATTGCAAACTTGTCCTCATCAAAATCAGGATTTAGAGATTCAAAAAAGTATTCACTCACTGAGACGGGTCCGTGTTCAAAGTCCCCGTCCGACAACAAACCTCTGGATTGACGAAGATAGTTTTGAGCATCAGATTGACTCTGGAAGGTCGTGTCTTCTCTAACCATTCGAAGAGTTCCATAAATCTTGGTTTCCACTTCGGCTGCGTGAACCATAAATACGTCTAGGTCAGTGAACTCGTAGCTTTCCATAGGTCTCCTTGAATTTCTCTAAAAGAAGTACAAATCTATCGCAAGAACAAAGCTGTTAGTCGGCGGGTTGTGAAATACAGCCCGCCGATTATCATTACCGCGAAGTAGGCAATGTGACCTAGGAGCGACCAGCTTAGGTTTAGGTACATTGCGTCGCGGATCAGTTCGATGGCTTGTCGTAGTGGCAGGGCTTGAATCAACCACTGAGCCCAGGTTGGGAAGTTGGTCAGCGGGAACAGTGCTCCCGAGAACAGGAACATAGGCAATAGGAAGAAGTTCACCATGTCGAGTTGCTGGAAGCTCTTTAGGTAGCTGGTGATTCCCATGCCAACCGAAGAGAACGCGAATGCGACCAGCGTTGCGCAGAGAACGGCCAGTGCTGCTCCCCCGAGCGATGGAATCAGCCCGAGGCTGCCAACGACGGTGACAAACCCAATGCCGTACATCATCCCGCGGAAGGTGGCCCAACCGATTTCGCCGATTGCGACGTCGAGGGTTCCAAGGCTGGTGGCCAGCATTCCCTGATAGAGCTTGGCGAAATGCATCTTGAAGTAGACGTTCCAGGTGCTGTCGAAGATGGCGCCGTTCATTGCACTAGTGGCTAGCAGAGCCGGCATGATGTATGCGGCATAGGAAATTTCGTTGCCGGCTGAATCGGTGAGAGCGCCCACCATTCCTCCAACTCCGTAGCCGAAGGCGATTAGGAATAGCACCGGCTCCACGAAGCCCGCGATAAAGGTAAGCCCCGAGGACGATTTCATGGTGAGCAGGTTGCGCGAGGCAACTGTGCCAGGACGACCGGAGTAGATGCCAGCGCCCATACGACCGGATCGGCGCTCGGCGAGGGCTACTGCTGCACTGGTTAGGCTCACTTGGACAACCTCTTCATGAACTGCGGATAGGCGAAGCTTGCACCGAGAACGCCGAATCCAATCAGGATTGCAAAGTGCCAGAGTGTGTACGGGTCGCTGGAACCATAACTCCAGGTTCTGGCCAGCTCGGTGCCGTGCCAGAGCGGTGAGAACCAGGCGATGTTCTGAACCAGTTCCGGCATGTTCTTCAGTTCATAGAAGGTTCCCGAAAACATGAACATCGGTGCCACGACGAATCGCATCATGAGCACCAACCAGTCGCCTTCTTCCTTTATGAAGCTGGCGTAGGCCAAGAAGACGAAGCCCCAGGAGACACCGACCAGAACGGCAAGAAGCAGCTGCCCAGGAACCGCCGAGATTTCCATGGCGCCAAACAAAACTAAGAAGACCGCGTAGGCGAGCGAGTTAAAGAAAATTCTCACGACGGCCCAGATCATGAGCCCGTTGGCTATCTGGCGACCGGTGATGGCCGTTTGGTTCATCGCGAAGAAACCCTTTTCCCAACTGAACCCTTGAAGCACCACAAAAGAGGTTTCGTCCACGGCTGCCTGC
>JBFYOM010000059.1:0-6616 GCA_041303805.1 Micrococcales bacterium | reverse complement strand
ATCTCTAACCTTCACCACCAGCGCAATGGCAGTTCAGCCAACTGTTGGTTTAGGTAACGCATCATCTTTCGCTGTGCTCGCTGGCGCTGGAATCACTAACACCGGAGCAACCACCGTTTCGGGCACTGCCGGCGGAAACCTAGGTAGCTCACCAACCGGAACTTTCACCGGTGACACACTCGTAACCACAAGCGGAACCAAGTACACCGCAGTGGATGCTGTTGTTGATGCAGCGAAGGACTCGCTCGTCACCGCTTACAACGACGCCGCTGGACGAACCCCGTTCAACTCGGTATCGGCCGACCTTGGCGGACAGACTCTTACTCAGGGCGTCTACAACTCTGCAAGCTCGCTTGGACTAACGGGAACCTTGACCCTAGACGCGGAAGGCGACCCAAACGCGGTCTTCATCTTCCAGGCAGGTTCAACTCTCACCACCGCCAGCAACTCGGTTGTCCGCATGATCAACGGCGCACAGTCTTGTAACGTCTTCTGGCAGGTCGGTTCGTCGGCTACATTCGGCACCTCGTCTGATTTCATCGGTCACGTCTTGGCTCTAACCTCGATCACCGCTAACACCACTGCAACCTTCCACGGTTCGCTTTTGGCTCGCAACGGTGCGGTAACCCTAGACACCAACACCATCGTGAACGACGCTTGTTCAAGCGTTCCTCCAACCGAGGAAGGCGGCACTTTGCCAAACACCGACACCGTTGACTGGTTGATTCCGGTTTCAATTGGCGCCGGCCTAGTAGCTGTTGGTGCCGTTGTTTACATCTTCAGAAGAAAACGTAGCTAACACGCTTTTCTCGTTTCTCCGCAGACCCAGCTTCGCTGAGGCAATCTCCATAACGGCGATCCTCAGCGGGGTTAGTGTCATTGTTTGGGGCCTTTTTTTCATGAACCCTTCGCTACCAGCGCAGGAAAAGGCCTTTGAGATTCCAAGCTCCCCGATCCCTACCGAAACTGAGTTACCGATTCCGGAACCTTATGTTCCCGAGCCGGTGCTTTACTTGGCAAGGCCGAAGATTGGGTCCAAAATCGGCTCAATTGCTCTGCCAACCCTGAAGCAAAACTGGCCGGTCTACGAAGGTGCCTCTGAGAGCGAACTTCGTCGTGGGGTAGGTCACTATCGAAACAGTGTGCTCCCAGGAATGAGCGACAACACAGTTCTATCTGGGCACCGCACCACTGTTTTCAACAAGTTGGGCAAGCTCAAAGCGGGTGACTTGGTTCATGTGAAGACCAAAGCCGGGGTTTTCACCTACAAGGTTCGTTCACATCGAGTTGTGAAGAAAACCGACAAATCTGTGATTGTGCCAACCGAAACCGGAGTGCTCACGCTAACAACCTGTTACCCGTTTAACTATGTGGGAACAACCACGCGAGCGTACATCGTGGTGGCGGACCTGGTTGAGTCCAAGCTGACCAAATAGTAGTTAGTGTTTTGGCTCTTTGTCGTATAGGCGAGGAGTCTTACCGTCGAACTCGTCTTCTTTCACAGTGAGCGCCATCGTGGCGATAGCAACTAGGACCACGATGAAGGTGAGACCCGCCCAAATGAATGCCTGGTCTGGTTTTCTGGTACCGAAATAAACCAGTACACCAACCACTACGGCTGGGATTGCCGAAAGAGTAAGGTAAACGCGGACGCCGATTGGCTTCTTCTCGATTTGGGTCATACCCCTAGCCTACCTTTTCGGGGTTGCTGCCGAGATGCCTAGGTGAACCGCAAGAATTGCATGGTAGGCGCCGAAGAATCCGACCAGTGGAACCGCGCCCACGTCAACTCCTAGTGAAAGTCCTAGCATTACTGTGCTGGCAACTGCGGCAATAACGGCCTCTTTACCTTCAAGGGTTTTTCTGCCGACTCGCTTTGCAACCAAAACCTCGGAGACAACGAAGCCGAGCATGAGTAGGCCAATCAGGATTCTCGACGAGATCAGTTTGTCTACTTCGACGAATTGGGCAATCAGGGCCAAGATTCCAATCAACGTTGATGCGAATACTGGCCAGCTGAGAGCTGGGGAGCTTAGTTTGCGTCGTCGATCTAGGTATACGGTGAATAAATTAGCTGCCAAATACAGCAGTCCAAATAGTGTCAGAGAGGTCAGGCCTAGTTCACCATTGTGAATCTGGTTGAAGGTGATCACAATAGCCACAATTGCGTGGGCCGTGGCGCGGCCGGCGATTAACCAGTTCATTAGTTCTGTGGCATGTTCATGAAGCGCGAATACTGGCCCTGGAAGAGCACCTTGATGGTTCCGGTTGGTCCGTTTCGCTGCTTCGCTAGGATGATGTCGCCTTCGCCAAGACGCGGGCTGTCTTTTTGACCCATGTCTTCACGGTGAAGCAGAATTACTACGTCGGCGTCTTGTTCGAGCGAGCCGGATTCACGCAGATGCGAAATTTCCGGGGTTTTGTCTTGCTTCTGTTCCGAGTTTCGGTTGAGCTGGGCAATTGCGATTACTGGGATGTCTAGTTCTTTTGCAAGCAATTTGATTGCACGCGAGAACTCGGAAACTTCTTGCTGGCGAGATTCAACCTTTTTTCCCGATGAAAGCAACTGTAGATAGTCGATGACGATTAGTTGCAGGCCGAGGGAATCGGCTAGTCGACGGCTCTTGGCTCGAATTTCAACCATGGTCAGGTTGGGGCTGTCGTCGATGAAAAGCGGGCTGTCGTTGATGCGACCGCGCACCGAAGCCATCTTCTTCCACTCCTCCGAGTTCAAACCACCACCGCGCATCTTGGAGAGGCTGATTTCGCTTTCTGCGGAAAGCATTCTCATGGCGATTTCGGCCTTGCTCATTTCCAGCGAGAAAAAGAGAACTGGCTTCTTGTGTTTGATTGCTCCGTTTCGGGCTATGTCTAGGGCGAAGGTTGACTTACCAACTGCAGGACGAGCCGCCACGATGATCATCTGGCCACCGTGAAGCCCGTGGGTCTTGGCGTCCAGTTCGTGGAAACCGGTTGGCACACCAACCACTTCTCCGTCGCTGGCTTCGGCGATTTCCATCTCGGTAATTGCGGCATCGATAGATGTGCTGAGCGATGAGTATTCGTCGGCCATGGCCTTGCTGCCAACGGCATAGATGTCGGATTGAGCGGTGTTGATCAGGTCTTCTATTTCACCCTCGGCGGCGTAACCCATTTGGGCGATGCTGGTTCCCACCTCGACGAGTCTTCGCAGGATGGCTTTTTCCTGGACGATCTTGGCGTAATAGCCGACATTGGCGGCAGTTGGCACCATGCTGGTAAGCGAGTGAATATAGTCGGCGCCGCCGGCGCGAACCAAGTTCCCGTTTCGAGTGAGTTCGGCTGACACCGAAATGGCGTCCACAGGTTCACCCTTTATGAAGAGGCTCATGGCAGCTTCATAAATAAGTTCATGTTTTGGTGCGTAAAAGTCTGGCGCCTTAATGTATTCGTTGACCACGGCTACCGCGTCAACGGAGATCAGCATGCCGCCTAGAGTTGACTGTTCAGCCATCAGGTCGCTCGGCAGGGTGCGCTCAATGGCAGCGGTTGGGTTGGCTACGTTGTTCTGGATCTGCGCCATCTAATCCCCTTAAATTATTGTGAGTCCTGTCTAGCATCTACTAGAGACAAAGGTTAATCCAATCGCCCTGTGGATAAAAATGTGGATAACTGTGGAAACACGCCGACCATGTTGTGTATAACCTGTGGACAACCTGTGGATAAATTGTGGATAGTTTCCTAGATGCGTGTTGTTTACTGGCTTTAAGCCTGTGTATAACACTTGTGGACAAACCCTAAACTTTCACCTTAGAGTTTGGTTTATTCACAGCCCGACACGCCCAAAACATGAGTTATCCACAGTTATCCACAGGTTAAAAGGAATCAGGCGGAGGAAAAATCCTCCGCCTGATGAATAGTTTGAAGAACTACTTCTTGCCAACCACCTGGATGGTGATGTTGGCGATTACGTCGCTGTGTAGACGAACCGTAGCCGAGTGGTTTCCAGCAACCTTGATTGGTGCTGCAAGCTCGATCTTGCGCTTGTCTACTTCACCCAAACCGGCTTCGACGATTGCGTTAGCAACGTCGGCGGTTTTGATGGCACCGAACAAACGGCCCTCAACACCGGCCTTAGCGGTAAGGCGGATAGCCTTCTCCTCTAGGCGAGTCTTGAGAGTTAGAGCTTCTTCCGAAGTTGCAATGGCGCGAGCGTTGCGAGCGGCTTTGATCTGCTCGACCTGCTTCTCGCCACCCTTGGTCCATAGAACTGCGAAGCCCTTAGGTACTAGGTAGTTGCGAGCGTAGCCGTTCTTTACTTCAACGACGTCACCAGCAGAACCTAGGCCAGAAACTTCGTTAGTCAAAATAACTTTCGACATTTACTCGCTCCTTAGTTTCGGCCAGCGCCAGCGTAAGGCATTAGAGCCATTTCGCGAGCGTTTTTGACGGCACGGGCAATGAGACGCTGTTCCTGAACAGAAACACCGGTGATGCGACGCGAACGGATCTTTCCGCGGTCGCTCACGAATTTACGAAGGGTTGCAACATCTTTGTAGTCGATGATGCCAACCTTGATTGCTTTCACTGGCGCAAGCTTCGCGTTTTTTGCGTTGCGGTTTGGCTTGCGACGAGCGTCTTGGGTGGTTTTTCCAGCCATTTGATACTCCTACTAGTTTCGAATTCTTAGAATGGGGTTTCGTCTGCGCCAGCAGGGGTGCCTGGGTTAGCCCAGCCATCTACTGCAGGTGCGGCCGGTGCAGCGGCTGGAGCGTCGGTGTTACCCCAAGGGGTAGAGCCACCGCCTTCAGCGTTGCGGGCGCGACGGGTTACGGACGCGGTTGCGTAACGTAGTGAAGGGCCGATTTCGTCGATGTCGACCTCAAGCGAAGCGCGAGCCTCGCCCTGAGCTGACTGGTAAGCCGATGCTGGCTTTAGACGACCGGAGACAATCACACGGGTACCCTTGGTTAGGGTTTGAGCCACGTTCTCAGCAAGTTCGCGCCATGCGGTGCAACGCACCCAGACGGTCTCGCCATCTTCCCAAGTGCTGGTCTGACGGTTGAACGTGCTTGGGGTTGAACCCACGCGAACGCTAACAACTGCAAGGCCGCCTTGGGTGTAACGCAGCTCTGGATCGTCGGCAAGGTTGCCGATGATCGTAACGACTGTTTCGCCTGCCATGAGAGTTACTCGGCCTTCTTAGCAGCTGGCTTCTTAGCAGCGGCTGGCTTTTTGGCAGCCGGAGCCTTTGCTGGGGCAGCGTCTACCTCGTCGGCAGCCTTCTCTTCGGCAGAAACTTCAGGAACAACAACAGGTTCGATGTTCACTACTGCTTCGTCGGCACGCAATACCTTGGTACGCATGACTGCTTCCGAAAGACGTAGCTGGCGGTCTACTTCGATAACGTCAGCCGAGTTGGCGTTCACGTTGATGACGGCGTAGATGCCTTCGGTCTTCTTGTTGATTTCGTAAGCCAAGCGACGACGTCCCCAAATGTCAACCTTGTCAACGGTGCCTCCACCGTTGCGGATAACGTTTAGGAATTTGTCCAGACTTGGAGCAACTGTGCGCTCCTCAACCGTTGGGTCGAGAATTACCATGAGCTCGTAAAGATGCATTTATAACCCACCTCCTTTGGACTAGAACGGCCATGGGACTTCCATGACAGGAGGGTTTTTGCAACCTTTTGAGTTTAGTGCTCGGACCACCATTGAAGCAAGCGGGCTTTTGCCTCATCCGGGCCGAGGGCGCCCTCCTCGAGTCGCAGTTCCATTAGGAAGTTTCTGGCTTTCCCAACATCTGGGCCTGGCTTTAGGTCGAGAATCTGCATGATTTCTTCACCGGAAAGGTCTGGGCGCAAGGCGTCCAATTCCTCTTGCTCACGCAGTTTGGCGATTCGGGACTCCAGATCGTCATAAGCGAACGAGAGTCGTTCCGCTTTGCGCTTGTTGCGGGTGGTCACGTCAGCACGGGTGAGTGCATGCAGTCGGATCAGCTGGTCGTCGGCGTCTCGAACATAACGGCGAACAGCAGAGTCGGTCCAAGCCTGTTCCCCGTAGCCGAAGAATCGCAAGTGCAACTCGATCAGGCGAGCCACCGATTTTATGGTGTCATTATCGAACTTGAGTGCCTGCATGCGCTTTTTGGCAAGGCGAGCACCGACCAAATCATGCTGGTGGAAGCTGACGCCGCCGCCGGGTTCGAGTCGCCTAGTTTTCGGCTTGCCGCAGTCATGGAGTAGTGCAGCGAAGCGGAGCACGAAATCGGGCTCCAGCCCGTAATCCTTTTCGTAGTCGATTGACTGTTCCACAACGGTGAGCGTGTGCTCGTAGACATCCTTGTGGTGGTGGTGTTCATCGACTTCGAGCTTTAGGGCTGGAAGTTCCGGCAAGACGATTTCGGCCAAACCCGAATCAACCAGAGCCGTGAGACCCTTGCGAGGGAACTTGCCAAGCATCAATTTGATCAATTCCTGTTGGATTCTTTCCGCAGAAATAATCTCAATTCGGCTGGCCATTGATTTCATGGCTTCGAAAGTTGCCGATTCGATTTCAAATCCCAACTGGCTGGCGAACCTGGCAGCTCGAAGCATTCGCAGTGGATCGTCGCTAAAGGAGTCCTCGGGCTTTCCGGG
>JBFYOM010000058.1:0-6738 GCA_041303805.1 Micrococcales bacterium | reverse complement strand
GCTTTAGAGCTTCGATGAACTCGAGCAACCGCTTTTCATGTTGAAACCGGCCAGCCCAAATCATGTGAATTATTCCCCCAGGGTCTTCGCTAGGCTCTTTGCCTGCCAGTGTGCTTGCTACTCGCTCATCGTCCACACCATTGTGCATCACCATCATTGGCGCAGTAATCCCGTTTTCAGCCAACTCCTTAGCGAAATGGGCGGAAGGAGTTAGCACCACATCGACTTCGTTCGTCAACAATTTCATGTAGCTCCAGGCTTCCGTCGTGGTGTTTCGCAACGGGAGCTTTACGTGCTTCAAAAATTCTCTACTCAAGACCCAAAACAGTAGCTTTGCGGGCCACTTGCCAATAACCTCTTGGGTACCCTTGGCAATGTTGAAGTGACTTGTCATAACCACAGGCAAATGGTTTCTCTGTGCAAAGCCGATGCCGATGATTGCACTCCACATGTCGGCATGGATGTGCACCAGGTCGAACTTGTCTGCGCGACGACGCTGGCTGCGGTCGAGCCTCTTTCGAGATCGTCGAGCGTTAGCCGTGAACGTGAATTCCCAAGAGAGAGTTAGAGGCCAGGAAGGGAGAGTGAAAAATCCCTTTTCGATCAGCCGCTTTCCCGAAGACGGTGTGACAAAAGTGACCTTGTGACCCAGCTTCTCAAGGTACTTACGCTGAAGCATTGCAGAAGTTTGTATTCCTCCAAGCGACCTCGGATGCTGATCCAAGAACATGGCAATGTGCATGTCTCCAGCCTACCTTCGTAAATCCCAATGACTCTGCGAGAATAGTTCCATGACTTTACATACACACGTAGCCACCATGCACACCAACCACGGAGCCATCAAGCTGAACCTTTTCGGCGACCAGGCACCAGTAACCGTAGCCAACTTCGTAGACTTAGCGACCGGCGAAAAGACCGGTAAGCCTTTCTACAACGGCGTAATCTTCCACCGCATCATCGACGGTTTCATGATTCAGGGTGGAGACCCAACCGGAACCGGCATGGGCGGCCCAGGCTACCAGTTCGACGACGAACCTCACGGTGAGCTTCACTACGACGCGGCTTACAAGCTGGCAATGGCTAACGCTGGCGTTCACGGCGGCAAAGGAACCAACGGTTCGCAGTTTTTCATCACCGTAGTGCCAACCGAATTCCTTTGGGGAAAGCACACAATCTTCGGCGAAGTAGCCGATGACGTGAGCAAACGAGTCGTCGACACCATTGCCAAGGTGGCAACCGACCACAACGACCGCCCTTTAGACGAGGTTGAAATCATCTCGATCGACGTCGAAGCAGTCTAGTTTTAATGAGCCAGTGGAGTAACACTTTCACCGGTCGGGGTCGTGTAACCAAGATTCTGATCGGCATCAATGTGCTGGTCTATCTAGCTCAACTCGCTTCCGGGGGCGCAGTGACCGGATTATTGGCCCTAAGCACGGATTTTGTATTTTCTGCTCCATGGACTTTATTGACTTCGGGTTTTGCGCACAGCCCTTCTAACTTTCTTCACATCCTGCTCAACATGTATTCTCTGTGGATATTTGGTGAAGCAATCGAAGAAGTCTTTGGTTCAAAGAAATTCTTGAGGCTTTACCTGTTGTCAATCCTCGGAGGGTCTCTGGCCTATGTGCTTTTAGATTCCGGCTGGGTTGTGGGTGCGTCGGGTGGCGTCTTTGGCCTAATGGGCGCTTATTTCGTAATGATTCGAGCCATGGGATACCGATCAAACCAGATGCTGGCGTTAATCGCGATCAACGTTGTTATTGGCTTTGTTAGCCCTACAACTGCGCTTACCGCTCACTTGGGTGGTCTTGCCACTGGCGCTGCAATTGCCTGGAGCTACACTAGGCGTCGTTAGAACCGAATTACTTCCAGCGGGTTGACATTGCGAAGCCAATCATTGCCAAGCCAAAGCCGATTAGCAGGTTCCAGTTACCTAGGTTTAGTGAGGGTGCAATCTCTACGAAGATTGTTCCCAGAGGCAGGTACTGGTTTGAGATGTAGAAGGTCAAAATCCAAATTAGTCCGACAATCATAAATCCAAACATGATTACCTTGAACCACATTGGGTTTGGTAGGTCTTCACGGTTGACTTTGGTTGGCTTTGGGGCACGAACCTTTTTAGCTTTTACTGGTGCTTCGCTCTTTTCAGACATGCTCCAATTCTATTGGCAGAAGTAGGCTTATTCTCAAATGACAAAAATCCTAGTTCTCGACAATTACGACAGTTTCGTCTACACACTCAACGGCTACCTGCAGCAGCTTGGTGCTGAGACGTCAGTGGTTCGTAACGACATTGTCGCTGAAAGCGAATTAGATGAACTTCTGGCGGGATTCGATGGGGTTCTGCTTTCGCCAGGCCCTGGAACACCAGCTGAGGCCGGGTTATCAATCCCGATCGTAAAACATGCGATTGCGAATGACCTGCCAGTTTTTGGCGTGTGCTTGGGTCACCAAGCGATCGCTGAGGCTATGGGCGCAACCGTCCGTCAAGCGAGCGAACTGATGCATGGCAAGACCTCGAAGGTTGAACATGATGAGTCACTTATCTTCAAAGGCCTAAAACACCCATTTACTGCGACGAGATATCATTCCTTGGCAATAGTCAAAGAAACGCTGCCCTCGGACTTGCTGATTACGGCGGAAACAGTGCCCGGTGAAAATAGTTCGGGCGGGGTAATCATGGGGGTGCGTCACGCGTCCAAGCCAATTCACGGAGTGCAATTTCACCCAGAGAGCGTGCTTACCGAGGGTGGCTACCAGATGATCGGCAACTGGCTCGAATCGATTGGCCTGAGAGGAGCTGCCGAAGCGGCTAAATCTCTGAGCCCGCTAATCGGCTAGCCGTTACAGGCAACGAATAGGGTAATCGTTGATCCCTGCTTAGCTGGGCCAGGCTTTATGGACTGACTCAAGACTGTTTGTCCAAGCGGCGTTGGGTTGGTGCAGCCAGCTTCGTTAGTTGTGATTACTACCTTCAGACCGACTCCCGAACCTGTCAACTGGTTTTTAGCCTGAGTCACGTTCATGCTGGTGACATCCGGCACTTCTACTTTTCCGTTCGAGATAATCAGATCGACAACCGAACCACTAGTTGCATACGTGCCTGTTTCAGGGTTACTCTCGATCACTTTTCCTAGCGGAGCGGTTGGGCTAGTTCCCTGCGTGATTGTTCCCAAGGTCAATCCGGCGGCCGTCAGCGCGTCTTTGGCTTCTTGTTCGGTAAGGCCGAGCAGCGAAGGCACGGACACTTCAGAAGGGCCGCTGGAAACAATTAGGGTGACTTCAGTGTCTTTTGGAACTTTAGTTCCAGCTTCAGGGTCGGTGCTGATCACAACACCAGAAGGAACCGTGTCGTTCGGAGTTGGTTTTTCCACAACCGTTAACCCAAGATCGGTAAGTGCAATCGTTGCGTCTTGGTTGGTCTGACCTGAGTAATCTGCAATGGTTACGTTTTGATTGATCGGCAGAATTACGTCCAGCTTGCCAAATGCGAGAACATAAATCAGCAATCCGACGACAAATACCACTAGTCCAGAACCGGCACCCCAGGCCAGCCCAATCATCTTCTTGTTCGACTCGTTAACGGTGGTGCGAAGACTGGTATCAACAATCTCGGCTTCAAATTCAACCCCGAGTGTCCGGAACGGATTGGTATCTAAATTTTCCTTTTTCTGTCGAGCTGGGCGCTTGGCAGGCTTCTTCTCTTCCACCGTTTCGGTGACGGCTAGATCGCCCAGAAGTGCATCAAAGGCATCGATTTCAGAGTTATCGAGGACGGAGGTCTCGGTCGCAAGATCATCGAATACTTCGGTTGGAAGACCGTCAAGCGTGCTGTCGAGTGCCACTGGCTTCGAAACTTCAGAGTCGGCGGTAAGAAGCGCGGCTGAAAGCAGGTGCTCGCGGAACTGCTCGGCACTTTGATAACGCTCGCCACGTTCCTTGGCTAGCGAGTGCATGACAACGGCATCGATGGCCGGAGTAATGTCCGAGTTGTAAGTTGAGGGTGGAGTCACGGTCTCACTAACGTGTTGATAGGCAACCGAAACCGCGGTTTCACCCATGAACGGCGGGCGGCCAGCCAGCATTTCATAAAGAAGTACACCGGTCGAGTAGAGGTCGGTTCGTGCATCAACCGATTCCCCGCGAGCTTGCTCTGGGGAGAAGTATTGGGCGGTGCCGACGATACCCATTGTGTGGCTTTGAGTTGCTGATGCATCACTCATTGCACGGGCGATTCCGAAGTCCATCACCTTGACCGCACCTGAGTCAGTAATCATCACATTTGCTGATTTGATGTCGCGGTGAATGATTCCAGCGCGGTGTGAAAATTCGAGAGCGGTCAGGACGCCCTCGGCAAAGCCAATAGATTCCGGAATGGTCAGTTTGCGAGAGTGCATCAGGTCGCGTAAAACAGTTCCCTTGACGTATTCCATGATGATGTAAGGGGTTCTGCGCGGGTTCCCATTTCCATCAACGCTAGTTTCTTCACCGGTGTCATAAACGCGAACGATGGTTGGGTGAGTCATGCGGGCAGAGTTTTGTGCTTCTTGGCGAAACTTGGATTCGAACGAAGGGTCAGCTACCAGGTCTGCCTTCAAAATCTTGATGGCAACCTTACGCCCAAGTCGAGTGTCCTCACCCTCGTAGACATCGGCCATCCCGCCGCGACCAATTAGTGCGCCAACTTCGTATCTATCAGCGATCATTCGCTTTTCTTCAGACAAGCTGTTCTCCATTTTTCTGCTGTTTCAATTTTAGTTTCGCTTAGTTGCTTGGTGCGCTTTGGGTTGTGTCTTCGATGTAAAAAGTGATCGTTACGGGGGTTCCTACGGCAAGAGAACCGAGCGGAGCCGCTTCATAAACTGTGTTCAGCCTCGGGTCACCAGCGGGAAGGGCAGCACCTGGAACTCTGACCACTACTAGACCCTTGTCTTCTAGGAGTGCGGCTACCACGTCTACGTTTTGATCAATGACGTCAGATGCGAAAACCGTTGTGGTTGTCGGTTCCGTTGGCGTCTCGGTTTGAGTTGGAGTTTCGGTTGGGGTCGGAGTTGGTGCCGGCGAGGCGATGATTGCGAAGACTACTCCGGCCAAAGTAAGCGTCAGAATTACAACCACTGAAACCCAAGGCCACACAATCGCTGGCTTCTTTTCGCTCTCTTCCAAAGTTTCGATGAGCGTCGTGGTGTCAACGGCCGGCTTCAAGGTCTCAATTACTCGTGTATTGAATTGTCCAACCGGAGCTTTTCCACTCAGTTTTTCCGCACGCTGGGCCAGCTCGAGTGCGGTCGCAGGCCGCATGCTTGCCTTCTTTGCGAGACAGGACATCACCAGTTCGGTCACTGCGGGGTCAATGCTTTCCGGCATCGCCGGCGGAGCTTCTTTGATTTGGGACATCGCGATAGCCATTTGATTTTCACCGGTGAATGGACGTTTTCCGACCAAAGCCTCGTAGGCAACGATACCGAGCGAGTAGATGTCGGTAGAAGGTGTCGCCGGTTTGCCGGTGGCCTGCTCGGGTGAGAGATACTGCACCGTGCCCATGACCTGACCGGTTGCGGTCAGGGAAACCTGGTCTGCGACTCGGGCAATGCCAAAGTCTGTGATCTTTACTTGACCCTCAGGCGTGATAAGAAGGTTACCCGGTTTCACGTCGCGGTGAACCAGCCCCTCTTGATGCGCGGCATAGAGGGCCCGTGCAGTCTGTGAAACAATGTCAAGAACTTCCGCTGAAGGAAGGTACTTTCGATCCTCCAAGATTTTGGCCAGAGAGTTACCCGGCACCAATTCCATTACTAGAAAGGCGCTGCCAGAGTCTTCTCCGTAATCATAGACGTTCGCGATGCCCTCGTGATTCACACGAGCTGCGTGGCGAGCCTCGGTCCGAAATCTTTCCAAGAAGCCTGGATCACCGAGATATTCGGGTTTCAAAATCTTTATAGCAACGTCACGCAAGATGATCGGGTCATGGGCCTTCCAAACCTCACCCATTCCTCCGACAGCGATTCGACTGATTAACTTGTAACGCTCTCCGTAGAGCTGACCTTCCTCAGGATTCATCGGTTGATCACCGCCTGAATGACTTTCTTAGCAATCGGGGCAGCGAGGATGTTTCCGCTTCCGTTTTGGCCCATCCCGCCACCATTGGCAACCATTACCACGACGACGACCTGAGGGTTTTCAGCGGGCGCGAACCCGGCAAACCACAACGTGTAGGGATCGTCAGTGCCGTTTTGGGCAGTTCCGGTTTTACCCGCAACCACGGTGCCCGATACGCCCGCGTTTCCACTCACACCATTCGAGACGGCGGCAATCATCATTCGCTTTAGTCCGTCGGCTGTCTCTTTGCTGATCGGTGAACCAAATTCGCTGGGTCGGGTTTGACTCAGAAGGGCCAGATTTGAGGATTGGACGTTCTCAATCAATTGCGGGTTCATTTGCTCGCCACCATTGGCGATTGCGGCGGTGATTAAAGCTATCTGCAGTGGCGTAACTCGAACATCAAATTGACCAAAGGCTGTCAGGGCGGTTTGGGCGTCGTCCATGTTGTCTGGATAGGTGCTAGCCGTTGCAACCGTTGGGAGTCTGAAACTGGTTCCGAATCCGAAATCCCTCGCCATTTTTCGAATTCGGTCCTGACCCAATTCCACCCCGAGGGCAGCAAACGGAACGTTGCAAGAGAGGCGCATTGCGTCGAGTAGGGACACGGTCGCCTTGCCGCCACAGGCGCTATTC
>JBFYOM010000057.1:0-6835 GCA_041303805.1 Micrococcales bacterium | reverse complement strand
ACTCTACGTGCTTCGTGTTGCTTGCGAGGGCTTAAACTGGAAAATCAGGCTTCGAAAAGAAAATCGTTACTTCAGGTAGGAAACATGTTTGGAATCGGCATTGACATCGGCGGCACAAAGATAGCCGGTGCGTTGGTCGATGCCGAAGGAGCGATTGTTCGGGAAGTTCGTGTTCCGACCCCTGCCACGGATGCTGATGCCATAGCCGACGTTGTGGTGAACATGATCAGTGAACTCAAAGAAGGCCAGGACGTCGCAGCAGCTGGCGTGGCCGCGGCAGGCTTTGTGGATGCGGAGCGCGCTCATGTTGTCTACGCCCCCAACCTTTCTTGGAGGAATGAGCCATTCAAAGCCAAACTAGACGCCAAACTGGACATACCTGTATTTATCGATAACGATGCGAATGCTGCCGGTTGGGCTGAGTACCGATACGGCGCCGGTCGCGGATATCGTCACATGGTCATGTTGACTATCGGAACCGGAGTTGGCGGGGCAATCATCACCGACGGTAAGTTGCTCCGCGGTGGATTTGGCGTTGCAGCAGAATTAGGGCACATGAGGCACATCCCAAATGGCCGACTCTGTGGATGCGGGCGGAATGGCTGCATCGAGCAATATGGGTCGGGCACAGCACTGCTCCGTGCCGCCGTCGAACTGGCGGACAGCGACCCCAAGAAAGGTTCCCGCCTGGCTCAGTTGCGATCAGAGAACAATGGAGAACTGACCGGGGTCCAGGTTTATCAAGCTTTGAGCGAGGGGGACCCTGGCTCATTAGAACTTTTGCGTGATATGGGAATTGCCCTCGGGAAAACCATTGCAACAATTGCTGCTGTTCTAGATCCAGAAATTGTAGTGATTGGCGGCGGGGTAGCCGCTGCCGGAGATTTGTTGCTCGAACCAATGCGCGAGGCATACCTTGGCTCACTCTCGGCCAGAGGCTACCGACCAGAGTTAAAAATAGTTGCTGCTCAATTCGTGAATGATGCTGGAGTAGTCGGTGCCGCCGATCTGGCACGAGCCGAACTCAGCGCTCGCTAAACTAATAAGGTTGAACGGAGGTTAGAAGATGGCATATTTCATCTTGAAAAACTTCCTGCTCGGACCAATTCTCAAAGCTCTCTTTAGGCCTTGGGTCCGCGGACTTGAAAACATCCCTAGTAATGGAGCGGTTATTCTCGCGAGCAACCACCTCTCCTTCTCTGACTCGATTTTTCTTCCTCTCCAATCCCGACGGCCCGTGGTATTTCTGGCGAAAAGCGAATACTTCACGGGGAAGGGGATCAAGGGTGCACTTACCAGATGGTTCTTCAAGGCAACCGGACAACTACCAATCGATCGTTCTGGTGGCAAGGCTTCTGAGGCTTCTCTCAACACTGGACTAAAGGTGTTGGGTCAGGGTCAGGTTCTCGGCATTTACCCTGAAGGCACCAGATCACCCGACGGTAGGCTTTTCCGCGGTCGCACCGGTATCGCTCGAATGGCACTCGAGGCCAAGGTTCCAGTAGTTCCAGTTGCAATGATCGACACCGAGAAAGTTCAACCAATTGGTAGACGACTTCCTAGAATTCGCCGAATCGGAATCATTGTGGGGGAGCCCTTGGACTTTTCTCGTTTCGACGGAATGGAAGGTGACCGTGTTGTTTTGCGAGCCGTCACCGATGAAATCATGTACGAGCTGATGAAACTTAGCGGCCAAGAGTACGTCGACACCTACGCTTCTACGATGAAAGAAAAGCGCGCCCGCGCGAGGTAAGCCAGATTATGAACGACATACTTGCTGGTTTAGACAATTACACCAGGCTTCCGGCCGCCCAACAGCCGACTTGGACAGACCTGGATGAGGTCGCCAAGGTTCGAACAGAGTTGGCTAAACAGCCCCCATTGGTTTTCGCAGGTGAAGTCGACCAGTTGAAGCTGCGTCTGGCCGAAGCTGCTGCTGGTAAGGCATTCTTGCTCCAGGGTGGAGATTGCGCTGAGACTTTTGCGGATGCAACCGCCGACCGCATTCGTAATCGAGTAAAGACCCTACTGCAGATGGCTGTGGTGCTTACCTACGGCGCCTCGATGCCAGTGGTTAAGATGGGCAGAATGGCGGGACAGTTTGCCAAGCCGCGTTCATCCAACGATGAAACACGAGGAGAGATTACTCTTCCGGCTTACCGTGGGGATGCTGTAAATGGCTACGAGTTCACTGCAGAATCTAGAGCCAACGACCCCTGGCGCATGCTGAAGGCTTACAACACTTCTGCGTCAACTCTGAACCTCATTCGTGCTTTCACACAAGGTGGATTTGCGGACTTGCGCTCAGTTCACGAATGGAACCGAGGATTCAGTGAAAATCCAGCCAACATTCGTTACGAGTCTTTGGCAAAAGAAATTGACCGAGCAATAAAGTTCATGGCAGCCTGTGGCGCCGATTTCGAGTCACTTCGTACCACCGAGTTTTATGTGAGCCACGAAGCATTGCTTTTGGACTACGAACGACCAATGACCCGCATCGATTCAAGAACCGGAAATCCTTATCTGACCAGCGGCCATATGGTTTGGATTGGCGAACGCACCAGGCAACTCGAGAACGCACATGTGGACTTTCTCTCTCGTGTTCGTAATCCCATTGGGGTAAAGCTAGGGCCAACCACTACCGTAGAAGACGTGACGTTGCTAATCGAGAGACTAGACCCACAGCGCGAGCCGGGTCGTCTAACCTTCATCACTCGAATGGGTGCCGGGAAAATTCGCGAGGAACTCCCAAAGCTTGTAGAAGCAGTGCGTGACTTGGGCGCGAAACCCCTATGGATAACGGACCCAATGCACGGTAATGGAATTACCACCAAGAATGGTTACAAGTCTCGCCGCTTCGACGATGTCATGGATGAAGTTCGTGGATTTTTTGAGGTGCATCACGGCGCGGGTACTACTCCGGGTGGTTTGCACGTCGAACTGACTGGCGACGACGTTGCCGAATGTCTTGGCGGATCAGAAATGATTGACGAGGCGACACTGGAAAATCGCTACGAGTCCCTTTGTGACCCAAGGTTGAATCACAGCCAGTCACTGGAGCTGGCATTTCTGGTTGCGGAGTCACTGACTGCTAAGTAATCAATAACGAGCGACCAGCGTAACCGTGTCTCCGATGCGTAGTACCGTTCCTGCTGCCGGATTTGACGACTTTACGTTCTTTAGGCCCCATTGGCTATTGGGAAGATTGGTGTCCACTAAAACCTTAAGACCTAGATTCGTCAGGATCTCTTGAGCCGCCAAAATACGCTGGCCCACAACGACTGGAACCGTCACTTTGCTGGTTCCCTTGGAGACAGTGAGGTCGACCTTGGATCCCTTAGACAAGTTGAGTTGGTTCGGAGCTAAATCAATTACATTTCCCTTGGGAACGTTGTCGCTGTAGGCCAGAGTGGTCTTACCAACCTCAAGACCTACTAGCTTCA
Source organism: Micrococcales bacterium (assembly GCA_041303805.1). Taxonomy (GTDB): domain Bacteria; phylum Actinomycetota; class Actinomycetes; order Actinomycetales; family Microbacteriaceae; genus Rhodoluna. The sequence goes on along the minus strand of JBFYOM010000057.1, from coordinate 3,392 downwards.
ATGCCTCAGTGGCTGCACCAAGAGTCAATCCAGAGACGGCTGGAATCGCGCCGAGCGAAATCTTCAGATCAATGGGGGAACCTTCAGCGATATCGAGTCCATCACTACCGGTATGGTCAATCACCAAGCCAATAGCAGTAGTGCTGAACTGGGACTCCACTGAACCTAGTACGAATCCCGCAGTGACAACCTTGGCAGTTGCACTGGCGACATCTAGGTTCTTAAGTGACGGCACTTGAAGCAACTTCGGTCCAGATGAAATGTAAACAACCAACTTCCCGCCACGTCCAACCAAACCGCCCGCGGCAGGGTCTGTGCGAGTAATTAGCCCGGCCGCGATTGAGGCCGAACTTTCTCTGACTGAACTAATTTCCAATTGAAGGGGCTCCAGAGCTTCTTCAGCTTGGGCAAAGGTTCGATTGGAAACATCAGGCACCGCAGACATCGCACCCGGTCCAGCCCCGAACCACCAACCGCCGAGGCTACCGAGCAAGATCGCAATCAGGGACCAAGACAAGAAAGGAACTAACTTGCGCTTGGATTTTATGTTTTCAAAAGGCTCTAGGCTTGCGGTTTCCTCAATCGGCTTGATGACTTCTGTAGCGCCAGCACCAAGAGTAATTGGATCAATCACCATGGTTCGGTTACCCGTGTTTAGGTTGTCGAAGTTTGTAATCAAGCTGAGCAGTGCCGCAGCGTCCTGTGGGCGATTTTGAATGTTCGGTTCGGTTGCCATCAAAACGACTTGGTCTAGCCCCGCTGGAACTTCGGCATTGATTGCGCTCGGTGCTGGCACTCGAGAGTTGGCATGCTGAAAAGCTATTTGCACATTTTGTTCTCCAACAAAAGGCCTGGTCCCGGTGAGCATTTCAAAAAGCATGATTCCACAGGCGTAGACATCGGTCGCCTTTGTCGCAACTCCACCCGTAAGTAGTTCAGGAGCCATGTAACCAACGGTGCCCAATAGTTCTTGAGCCTCGGTTCGAGTGTCAACGTTCCGTGCCAGGCCGAAGTCGCTTAGCTTTATTCGTCCTTCATTGCTCAGCAGTATGTTCTCTGGCTTCACATCTCGGTGGATAACCCCAGCATTATGGGCAGCCTGAAGACCAGAAAGCACAGCCTCCATAAGTTCAACAGCGCGGTTGGTGTCGATAACCTTGAAATCATCCAGCACGTGTCGCAGGGTTGTACCGGTAACAAGCTCCAAGACAAGGTAAGTGCTGTTTTCGTGTTGACCTTGATCATAAATATTCACCAAATTTGGATGGTTCAAGGCGGCGGCTACCCGGGCTTCGGTGAGAAATTTGTCGACAAAGGTTTGGTCAGCCGAGAGGTGCTCCGCTAAGACTTTAACTGCTACTTGGCGGTGGAGTTTCAGGTCCAGCGCTTCGTAGACACTTGCCATTCCACCGTGTGCCAAAAGTTTCTGGACGCGATATCGTCCAGACAGTTCGGTTCCAAGTTTCAGGTTTGCGTTATTCATTGTCGTTAGTGAATATGTTCCCACAGTTGCGATTTGTTTCCTTGAAGTCAGTTGGTGTGGCAATCTATTGGTGTGCAAGATGTTTTCTCTAAAGTTGATCGCTGGCTGACCGTTCCCGAAGTTGGTGAAGTATTAGGTCTATCGCCCGGCAAGGTTCACCGCTTAGTTGAAGAGCATTCTTTGTTCTTTGTTCTTCGCGATGGAGTGAAGAGTGTTCCGGCTCATTTGATCCAAAATGGGGAACCACTACCATCGCTTCCCGGCACCCTTAGCGTCCTTATTGACGCAGGGTTTACCTTAGGGCAGGCCATAGAGTGGCTGTACGTAAGCGATGATACTTTGGGCCATGCGCCAATTGAATCCCTTTTGGCAGGTCGAAAATCTGAAGTCCGACGTCTAGCGCAATCTCTAGCTTTTTAGTGTTCCCGGTTTACAACTTTTCTGGCTAGCTGTTCAAGCTGCTCTTTCCCATTTGCGTCGATAGACATCGTTGCCAGCGCGGCAAGGCTTTCGTCGCCGTATTCCTCAATCATTTGCTCCACCTTGGCAAGCGCCCCGGAACCCTTGATGGTTTCTTGAATCAGCTTCACTTGCTCGTCGCTCAGATTTCGGTTCGACATCAGCTCGTCAAACATTTTTCCAGTTGCTGGTGTTAGTGCAGCGCGGGTTAGTGCGATCAGGATAGTTCTTTTGCCTTCTCTCAAATCGTCGCCTGCTGGTTTACCAGTGATGGCGGGTTCCCCAAAGACCCCAAGCACATCGTCTCTTAGTTGGAAAGCCAACCCAAGCGGAATAGCAAAAGCGGAGAAAGCTCGGAGAATTGCTGGATCGGCACCGCTGAATGAGGCGCCTAGGAGTAAAGGTGCTTCGATGCTGTATTTGGCAGTTTTGAAAAGCATGACTCGGTTTGCTCGCCCAACCGCTTCACTCTGGTCTCGGGTGGGCCCCGCATTCTCTTCGAGAACATCGAGGTACTGGCCGGCCATAACCTCGACCCGCATTTTCGCGAATTCATCACGGCAATTCCAAGCGATTTCACTGGAAGGCGCGCGCTTCACCCCACTATCGAATAGTTCCGAACTCCAGCCGAGCATAAGGTCTCCAGCCAAGACCGACCCGGCTTGTCCAAATCTGGATGCCGATCCAACCCAGCCGCTAGCTTGGTGCAGTGCCTCAAATCGCTTGTGAACCGAAGGAGCACCGCGCCTGGTGTCCGAGTTGTCAAGCAAATCATCGTGGACCAAGGCAGCTGCGTGGAACATTTCAAGGGCAGCGCAGATATCGACGAGAGCGGAAGCGCCCCTCTGCTTTTCTTCTTCCGACAGGGTGGGGCCTCCTGTACTCAGGCTGGCAACCCAAGCCCAGTAGGCAAAAAGTGCGCGGAATCGCTTACCACCGGTCAGCAGCCCCTGAATGTAGTCAATGACTAGCCCCAGTTCCGGCTCAATCGCGGTGAGTTGATTGCGCCTCGCGGAGAGAAATTCTTCAAGCCGGCGTTCTACTAACTCAATCAAAGTCTTGCTTTCATGCATTGCTCTAGCCTAGACCCAGAGCCGGAAGTAGGATAGAGCCATGGGTCTTTCAGAACGCGAGCAGCAGCTTTTAGACGAACTTGAGCGCAGCCTGGGTGGAGGCACCTCGGTAAAGGCAGCCAGAAAGTTGGCAACTGAAAATGTTTCGGCCAAGCGGGTCATCGCCGGAACGCTCATTTTGGTTGCGGGGATCTCGACCCTTTTGGCGGGTGTGATTACTCAAACCCTTGCACTTGGTGTGATCGGGTTTGTGGTGATGGTAGCTGGCGTTTATCTAGCTGCATCCACAACGACCCAAAAATAATTTCAGTTTCTAGAACAATCCAGCCCTTGGCTGGATTTTTTTTTGGCTCAATTTTCTCGAACTTCTTAAAAAC
>JBFYOM010000056.1:0-6985 GCA_041303805.1 Micrococcales bacterium | reverse complement strand
TGATGTCGGTGAGTAGTGTTGGCTCACCCTCTGGCTCAGGCGTTGTGGTTGATGTGGCGGTTGGCGTGGGAACTGGAGTTACCGACACGTTGGTAGGGGCGAAAAACGCGCCGACGGCGAACGCTAAACCTACGACGGTAGACGCGGCCATTACCGCTACGTCGCGATTAGCCACGAATTGCCTTGCAAGAAGTTACTGTGCCAAGTTCATCGAACTTGCAGTTGCGCTTCAGAGCTTCCTCGACCCGCTTGATCTGTTTCGGAACCCACTTAATGGTTCGGTCGGCTTCACGTTTTTGGTAGGCAGAGAGCTGGCTGTCGATTAGAGCTTTGGTTTCCTTCATCTGCGCACTCATGTTGGTGTCTTTGGCCCAATTTGTTACTTTCTGAAGATATTGGAAGTAAAGCGTGGAGCAAGGAGCGTAAGCAAGGCACTTGACGAACATCTTGCCTCTGGTGATTTGGTAATTTTCCATCTTCGACATGTCGCGCAAGCCCGCACTGTAGGCAAAGATGTAGCTGCCTGGGTAAGCGGTATAAGGCTTGTCGACTCTAATAAAGAAGTCGTCGTGAACTTTCGTTTCCAAGCGGTAGCCGGGGTAGCGAACTCTGGCTCCGGGATCGTTGAACAGATTCTCACCGAAGGACTGGTCGGTTCCCCAAGGCACGAAGGTGAATTTGCCCTGCTGGTTGGAGCGCAGGGTGAAGTTGTTTTTCAGTGGGCCCGAATAGGTGTCCCAGTTGCCCGTGAAGTTATCGACAGCCCAAAGCATCACCAGCTTCTCGCGATCAGAGTAGATCTCGAGATTGTCCCAGAACTTTTTGCCGTCGGTGTTTACAGCCCTGGTGAAAGCCCTCAGGTCGTCGCGGTTTGGGGTGTCTTTCCATCCCTGCTTCACCTCGAACCAGTCGTTGACCTCCACATCGCCACCGACTTTCGCCATGTCGAAATCCATGACGTCGTTGTTGTTTTCGTAAACGTGTTGGGTGATGTCGTCGAAGCGTTCTGCGAAGAACTCCTTATCTTCAGACTCTAGGACGAGGTAAAGACCACGCTCAGGCTGTTCGGGAAGTGTTTCGCCCTCAAAAGTGATGGTGGTGTAGCCGGTTCTCGGAGCTGGAACACCCATCTCGCGGTAGGCCTTGTAGGCGTAGGTTTCGTGAAGTCGTGAGTTGTCTTGAACGAACGCGTTATAGGTGAGTGAGCGCTTGCCGAAGAGGCGTTGGGTTTCATAACCCTTAGCCCAGTCGAACTTAACCTTGAATGAAGGTCGGTACCAGAGGTTGTTCAGGCGAGAACGCGTGGTGGTTCCCTTAATGCGGATCCCAACTTTGACCTGGATGGTTTCCTTGCCGTCGTAGACCATGCGGAACTTCGCTGGCACATACTCATCGTTTTGGTAGCCGTTTAGTTTGGTGATGGTCGACTTGGGAAGTTCGATGTAGGTTGCCGATATTTTGCTCGGGTCGAAAATTTTGTCCAGCTCATCTACGACGGGTTCTGGGGTGGCAGTTGCCGTAGGAGTGGGGGCAGGGTTGTTTGGCGAGAGAAGGTTGGGCAAAAAGAAGTAGGTTGACACTATCGCCACGGCTGAAACGCTGGCAATTAGGGACAGGAGCAGTGCCAGCCTTTTCTTCTTCATGCGTTTAGACTTGCCCCATGCTTCGTGTAGATCCAACAGAATTTTTCTTGTCGTTAGCCGTTGACCTTGTAGTCGTTGGTTTATTGGCTTTCGTACTATTTTACCGCAGACACCGTAACCGTGAGATGGCAATTTCGATTGCGGCCATAAACATCACCCTTTGGGCACTGACCGGAGCGCTGGCTTCGTACACTCTTTCCCTCGGTGTGGGCTTTGCGCTCTTCGCAGTTATCTCTGTGATTCGTTTGCGTTCCAGCACCGCTCCGTGGATTTCGATGGCGTACCTTCTGGTAGGGCTTGGCGCCGGAATGATCATCGGCCTAACCGGATTCAACATCTGGGAAAAGATTGCCTACACCGGCTTCATGGTCTTGGTGATGGCAATCGTGGACTCTCGCTATTTCTTGCCAATGAACACGCGTGACGATGAGCGAACCACAATTACCTTGGCTGGCAGCGACCTTGACCCAGAATCTTTAAAGGCACGTGTTGAGACCCTTCTGAACATTAAGGCAATCTCGGTTAAGGTTCGGGCCGTAACGCTTGAGCCTGTTACCACCAAGGTAGACGTCACTTACCGGCAGAAAAATGGCTAAAGCCGAGTTCGATTACGAGCCACACCCTCACGTTGAAAAACGTAAAAGGACCAAACCTCAGGTAGCAGCGAAGCCGAATAAGCTAGGAATCAACGACCGAATCGGCCTGGCGATCACCAAGGGTGTTGGAAACATGTGGGCGGCTTACCTTTTTGTAGGCCTCGCGCTAATTTCACTTCCCGCTGCGATTGCCTCAGGCAACGAGTTGGTCATCGTGGCTTGGATTGCCCAGACCTTCCTTCAGTTAGTGCTGCTGCCAATCATCATCGTTGGGCAAAACCTGCAAGCCGCCTCAAATGAAAAGCGAGCAATCGCAACCTACGACGACGCCGGCGCAATTCTGGCCGAAGCCAAACAACTTCAAGAGCACCTCATGGTTCAAGACAAAACCCTCAATCACCTGGTTGAACGAATTGGCGAACTCGAAGTAAAGCTTTCAAAGGCTTCCGTCAAGTAAATGCGCCTGGTAATTGCCCGCTGTTCGGTGGATTACGCCGGCCGTCTTTCGGCTCACCTACCAATGGCAACGAGGCTGCTCATGCTCAAGGGCGACGGTTCCATTCTGGTGCACAGCGATTCGGGTTCATATAAACCGCTCAACTGGATGAACCCACCTTGCACGATTTCGGTCCAAGAGCCAGATGAAGAGCAGCTCGCCCTCGGTGTTCAAGAGGTGTGGCGAGTTAGTCAAGCGAAGACCGCCGACATTCTTTACGTTTTAATCTACGAAGTCATTCACGAACTAGAACATCACCTCGGGATTGATCCTGGACTAATCAAAGACGGTGTTGAGGCTCACCTGCAGGAACTCTTGGCAGAACACCTAGAAGTTTGGGATCCGAAGGCCACGCTGATTCGTCGCGAGTACTTCACCGCGATTGGACCGGTTGACATCCTGGCCAAGGACGGCAGTGGGCAAACCGTGGCCATCGAGCTAAAGCGTCGCGGCGACATCGACGGGGTGGAGCAACTTACTCGCTACCTCGAACTTCTCAATCGTGACCCCCAACTTCGCCCGGTTCGCGGAATCTTCGCCGCACAAGAAATCAAACCTCAGGCCAGAACCTTGGCAGAAGATCGAGGCATTGAATGCCTGGTTTTGAACTACGATGAAATGCGGGGCCTAGAGACGGCTCACAACCGACTTTTCTAAAAAATCGTTTAGGAAAAGTTAACCTCCTGAATTACCGCAACTTTTTGACGATGGTGTGAAACTAAAGACATGATTACACCAGCAAAGAAGCCAGCCGCACCTCGTGCCGCTGCTGCAAAACCAACCGTTCGCAAGACCGCCATTACTAAAGCACCGGTCAAGCCAGCTGCTAAGGCTCCTGCTAAATCAGCTGTAGCCGCAAAGGCGCCCGCAAAGCCAGCTGCTAAGGCTCCTGCCAAGAAAACCGTCGCGAAGAAGGCTCCTGTTAAGAAGGCTGCTCCGGCCAAAAAGGTTGCAGCTCCAAAGACAGTTGCCGCGGCTCCTGAGTACAACCTGACCAAGCCTTACAAGTTCCTAACGGGTCTTGACGACGGGGACTTCTGCACCAAGGTATCGGCACACCTAAACGCTGGGTACGTCCTAGTTGGTGGCGGAACCATGACTACCGTTGGCGGCAAGCCATTCGTGGGTCAAGCTGTTTTCAAGGCGAGCAACCTAACCAAAGCAAAGGCTAAGCCCAAGTCAAAAGGTAAAAAGAAGTAAAAACTTCTAACTATTTACCGTGAGGCAGCCCGGCGATGCGAATGTATTCCCGGGCTGCATTCACACGCGGGTTACCTCCGCTTTCGGCGTCAATGCCGGCCGCCTGGAAGGCGCGCTTAACTAGGTTTTCAACAGCACGAACCGTGGTGTCGCGATCCTTAGCGATTTCGGTGTTCGACATACCCAGGGCAACCATCTGAAGCACGGCCAGTTGCGAGCGGCTTAGATCGGCTAGCGGGTAGTCGCGCTTGTCGTCGCGGAATTCTCGGCCAACGCGTCCGCGCAAGGCAGCATCGATAGCTTGGCTAACGATTTTCGGGTCGGTGATTTGATCTTTGGCCAGGTAGGCGGCGTTTTTCGGAATCTTTCGGTTGTCTATACCGACCACGCGTGGTTCTGGGATGTGGGTTAGGAAGACCAGGGCAATCTCAGGCATATTCTTTCGAAGAACCAGTGCTAGGTCGATTCCGGTTGGTCCGTTGCCCAGTTCAATGTCAAGCAAAGCTACGTCTGGGTCGAAATCGTCGGCGATCTTGCGAGCTCCAGCCGCACTGTCGGTAGTTTCGACAATGTAGCCATCGGCTTGCAATTTGGTTGCGATCAGCGAACGCAACAGGGCGTCATCTTCGACGACCAGAACTTTACGATTAAATTCAGTCACGCAATAAGGATGCCAGTTTGACGAGGCTGGTTTAAATATTTATTCGCTGAAGCGAACTATTGAAGCGGTTTTAGTGTTTGCGTGTGGCAAAAAACGAGCCAATAATTACCAGAGGAACACCGATCATCATTCCCGGGGTGATTGGTTCACCTAGGAACACCGAACCCAAAGCTATGGCAATTAGGGTGTTTGGGTAGGTGATGAGAGTTGCGCGCGTGGAGCCAATCTCTTTGATGAGCTCGAAAAAGACCACAAAGGCGATTGCCGAACAGACCACACCGAGTACCACTAACGCGGTCCAGCCGTCGAAGCTACCTTCGGTTACCCCAGGTTGGAACGGTGTCAGGAAGGCTGGGACGGCATAGACGATGGCGACTGCGACCATCGAAAGGGCTATCAAACCCTCGCCGGGAACGTGACTGGCATGCTTTGAGATGATAGCTGGAGCGATTGCATAGCCAACTGCTGCCAAAATTACGACCAGAACCCAGAAGGCCTCGATGTGTCCAGCGAATGCGTCAATTCCAACCAAAAGAACTAGACCGGCAAAACCGGTTACCAACCCGAAGATCGTCTTGTGGTGAAAAACCGATTTGTCTCCTATATAGAAGTAGCCGATGAAGATCGAGAAGAACGGAACGGTAGCGATCAACAGACCGGCGAGACCGCTGCTGATGTGAACCGGATCGCCACTTTCTGCATTGGTAAGAAGCAGCCACGGAATCATCATCTCGATAACAGCAAATGCAAGGACGTATTTCCAAGCCTTCAGCGCAGGACGAATTGAATTGCGCTTAATGGCCAGCGGGAGCAGAACCAGCACGCCCAGAACGGTTCGGGCAAAGATAATCATCGGGGTCGAAAACTCTTCGGCCGCAATACGGATGAAGAAATAGGGAAGCCCCCAAGCCACGGAAGCGGCGATGAAGAGGAGCAGACCTTTGCGAGACATTCAACCAGCCTAATCGCCCGAGCCCGAAAACATTTTGTCCAAAAGTAGAATAGAAAGGTTGCCGAAAAGGTTAGAGACATTATGAAAAAGACAGCTGAGACCAGCGCCCCCATCCTTTCCGAAATTGCCGAACGCTGGAGTCCTCGAGCATTCGACTCAACCTACGACCTAACTCGCCAAGAATTGCTCTCGATTCTTGAGGCGGGCCGCTGGGCACCTTCGGCCAGCAACAAGCAGCCTTGGCGCTTTTCCGTGGTCACTCGCGGAGAGGAAATTCACAAGCGAATTTCCGCCGAAGCACTTGGTGGCTTCAATGGCGCTTGGGCACCAAACGCTTCCGCAATCATCGTGATTTCAGTACCAACCAAGACCGACAATGGCGACAACTACCCAATTGCTTACTACGACGCCGGACTGGCCTCACAAAACATGATGATTCAGATTCAGGCGCTAGGTCTAGCCGGGCACCCAATCAGTGGCTACAACCACGAACTGGTTGCTGAGATTCTCGAGCTCGAAGAAGGACGCATTTCCATCGCCGCAATCGTGGTTGGCAAGAGCCTGCCTCCAGAAACTTTGGAAGGCCCTGCCCAGGAGCGCGAAGTTGCTCCACGCACTCGTCTAGCACTTGAAGAGATTGTGTTGCACGGTCTGAACTAATGCACTTCATCAACACAGGAATCAGCGAAGAAATCCAGGGCTGGTCGGGCGATCTCGGTCCTTGGCTTTTTTACCTAACCGTTTGGGGTTTGGTATTCGCTGGCACCGGACTCTTCATCGGCGCATTCGTGCCCTTCATCACAGGCGATTCGCTGGTTTTTGCGGCCGGACTGGTAGCTGGAGGCTGGGGCTCTGGTGTAGATATCTGGTTAATGGCGATCGGTGTTGGAGTTGCCGCTTGGTTGGGTGATCAGGTGGGTTACACGCTCGGACGCCACTACGGACGCCCCTATTTGGACAATCGAAAAGGTCAATGGCTAAAAGATGCAATCGCCAAGAGTGAGCGCTTCTACCAAGCCTGGGGTTGGTGGGCAGTGGTTGTGGCCAGGTTCATTCCGTGGGCTCGAGTTTTCGTGCCACCGATTGCCGGAATCGCCAAGATGAACTACTACAAGTTTTTCTCGGCAAACCTAGTTGGCGCACTGGTGTGGGGCGTTGGCCTAACGGTCACCGGCTATTTTGCTGCTAGCAATGACGCGATCAAGAACGTTTCCTATGCGATAGCAATCTTCTTCATCAGCGCTTCGGTCATTGCCGGTATCCGAGTTTGGCTCAAAAACCGCAAAGGTTAGTTGCTCACAGTAATGTCGGCTAGTTCGGTCGAGCGCTCGCGGGCGTAGAACTCAACTTCCTGAGCTGCCCAACGACCAAAGTTTTCTTCGGAACCTTCCCGATCCAGCCAACGCTGGTAACGCAACTCGTCGGGGGCTTCAACCC
>JBFYOM010000055.1:0-7000 GCA_041303805.1 Micrococcales bacterium | reverse complement strand
GAGAAACCGAGCAGGTTAAAGCGCTAAGACTAAGCTCCAGTGGAGTGAAGTCCACCGTCCACATGAATTAGTTCACCGGTTGTCGCGGGGAACCAATCTGAAAGCAAGGCGATAATTCCTCTTGCTGCAGCTTCGGTGTCGGTCAAGTCCCAGCCGAGTGGAGCGCGATCAGTCCAAAGTTCTTCCATTGTCGCGAAGCCAGGAATGCCCTTTGCAGCAGTAGTTCTAAGCGGGCCAGCCGAGATCAGGTTGACGCGAATTCCGTCTTTGCCGAGGTAACGAGCGAGATAACGGCTTACCGATTCAAAAGCTGCCTTAGCTACGCCCATCCAGTCGTAGACCGGCCACGAAACAGTGGCATCAAAGGTCAGGCCGACAACGGAAGATCCTCGACTCAGCAGCGGTTTTGCGGCCATAGTGATCGACTTGAGTGAATACGCGGAAACTTGAACTGCCGTAGATACATCTTCCCACTCGGTTTCTAAGAAGTTACCACCCAGTGCACTCTGAGGTGCAAATGCTATTGCGTGAACTATGCCGTCAAGACCTGGGAGGTGCTCTTTAACTCTTGACGAAAGTGCAGCCAAATCATCCACGTTGGTCGCGTCTAGTTCAATTACCGGGGCTGGCTTTGGAAGTCTCTCGGCGATTTTAGTGGTGATTGGAAGCATGCGGCCGAATGAAGAAAGGACAATCTCTGCTCCCTGTTCTTGCGCGAGCTTTGCGACTGTGAAAGCAATTGATGCTTCAGTCAAAACTCCGGTGATCAGAATCTTCTTGCCAGCAAGTAGGGACATTATTTTCCGTTCTTTAGTGATGTTGATATTTTGGCACGAGTAGGAGCGAATTTGTCGATTAGTGACCCATACCTAAACCGCCGTCGACCGGAATAACCGCTCCGCTGATGTAGCCTGCATCATCTCCTGCTAGCCACGTGACGGCTTTGGCCACTTCCTGGGGAGATGCAAATCGCCCGGCGGGTATCCGCTTCTTGTAATCAGCCTGCTGCTCCTCTGGAAGTTCGGCAGTCATGTCTGTGTCAATGAAGCCAGGGGCCACAACGTTTGCCGTTATTCCTCGTGCCCCGAGTTCGCGAGTTATAGAGCGAGCCATGCCGACTAGAGCTGATTTTGTTGAGGAGTAGTTAATCTGACCAGCGCTACCAAGTAATCCGACAACGCTCCCAATCAGGATCACCCTGCCGAACCTGGCTTTGATCATTCCCTTGGTTGCGCGCTTGACAACTCGGAAGACACCGGTCAGATTGGTGTTCACTACGTCCTCAAAATCCTCATCGGTCATTCGCATGAGCAACATGTCTCGAGTTATTCCCGCATTGGCGACAAGAACCTCGATGGGTCCAAGCTTTTCTTCCACCTCTGTAATTGCCTTGTCAAGGCTTGCGGAATCGGTAACATCGGCCTTTACGCTCAGGCAACCCTTCGGGCCTTCGCCGGAACGAACAGTCACTGCGACTCGATACCCGGCAGCAATGAACTCTTCAGCGATGGCAAACCCGATTCCTCGGTTTCCACCGGTTACTAATACTGTGCGTGACTCGGACATGAGGGAATCTCTTTCTGTCGTTTCTTGTTGATGAGTTTACCGCCATGATTCATGAGTGCAGGGTTGCGGTAGCCTTGAATTGAAGGAAGTAATGCCGAAAAATCAGACCGTCACCAGCATCGAGGAAGCTCCGGAAGTCGAGCGTCGACGTCGGTTCATCACATATACGGTTTCGATGATCATTCGTTTTGCCTGCGTAGTTCTCGTTGTCTTCACTACTGGAATTTGGCAGATTATCTTTGGCCTTGGCGCGGTATTTCTTCCCTATTTTGCGGTGGTTCTCGGCAATAACATTGGTGGCCAGACTAGGCAAACACACACTGCAGCAAAGGTTGAGCCTTTATCAATTGATGTCGCTACACACATCAAGGACTTAAAGTGAACAAATGTTCAAGAGTAGGATGCTACAACACCACAGTTAAATTGGTGATTTGGAGTAACCCTAAAATTCACCGTGATGGAAAACTGAAGACCTGGGGCAGTTGCCAAGATCATCTTGAGTACTTCGTTTCGTATTTGACTCTTCGGGGTTTTTACCTGAGAACGGAGAACCTGTTTTGAGAAAATGGTTTAACTGGATTGCCTTGGTAACGGTGTTCACTGTTGCTTGCGTTCTATTGGCAGGTTGGCAATTAGATCGTCGAGATTTGAAACTCGCCTCAATTGGCCTAATTCAAACGAATTACCAGCGTGAACCAATTTCATTAGAGGAATCACTGAATTCAAATAGCTTCAAGCTACCTGAAGAAACCTGGCAATCGGTTCGCGTCACTGGCTCTTACCTGAGTGCAGATCTGCTTTTGGTCCGCAATCGTCCAAACAATGGGCAACCTGGTTTCGAGCAACTCGTTCCATTTAGAGCCGATAGCGGCCTTATCATTTTTGTGAGTAGGGGCTGGCTACCAACTGGTTCAAAACAGGACCTTCCAGATCAGAATCCTCGGCCCTCAAACAGCCAAACAACAATCGTTGGACGTGTTGTGCCTAGCGAGCCGAAACTCGATCGCTCCGCCCCTACGGGCCAAATCGCGTCTATAAACAGCGAGTTGGCAACCGAACTAACGAACCTTGAGAATACAGTTGCTAACGGCTACCTTCGTCTCGTTAGCGAAAGTCCTGAGGCCTCCACTGCCCTCAAGTCGATGCCATCACCTTCAATAAACGAAGGAAACAATTTGAGCTACGCCGCTCAGTGGATTATTTTCGCAATCATGGCGATTTGGGCTCTGATTTGGCGAGCAAGACGAGATGCTCAGTTGGCAAGCGGAACCGTGAAAGTTAGGCGTCGAAAGTCACGCAGTGAAATCGATCAAGATGCTGAGGATGAGATTACGAGAGCGATATAAGCTCTGCGTAACTCTCATTCCAGTGATCTTCAACACCATCTGGAAGTATCAGGACTCGGTCTGCGTTTAGAGCGCGAACCGCTCCTTCATCGTGGGATACCAATACCACAGCTCCCGAGAATGAGTTCAGTGCTCCAAGTATTTCTTCGCGGCTGGCTGGGTCCAAGTTGTTTGTTGGTTCATCGAGAAGCAATACGTTGGCAGAAGAAACCACCAGGGTCGCCAGAGCCAAACGTGTTTTCTCGCCACCAGACAAGACCCCAGCTTTCTTATTTACGTCATCACCAGTAAACAAGAAAGAACCTAGGACTTTACGTGAGTCGGTATCGTTCAGTTGCGGAGCAGCTCTCTGCATGTTCTCTAGGACTGTTTTGGTGACATCTAGAGTTTCATGCTCCTGCGCGTAGTAGCCCACTTTGAGGCCGTGTCCAGGAATAACTTTGCCAGTATCCGACTCATCAACGCCGGCCAAGATACGTAGCAGCGTTGTTTTTCCAGCTCCGTTAAGACCGAGTACGACTACTTTTGAACCCTTGTCAATGGCTAAGTCCACGGCCGTGAAGATTTCCAGTGAACCGTAAGATTTACTTAGGTTCTCGGCAAACAGGGGTGTCTTGCCGCAAGGTGCAGGCTCAGGGAAGCGAATGTTCGCTACTCGGTCAGCATCCCTCACCTCTTCCAATCCATCAATCAAGCGCTCTGCGCGCCTAACCATCTGCTTGGCTGCCGTAGCTTTGGAGTTTTTGGCACCGAATCTGGCAGCTTGAAGCTGAAGGGTAGTTGCCTTCTTTTCCGCGTTAGCTCGCTCCCGCTTACGTCTCTCTTGGTCGCTCTCACGTTGTTTCAGATAATTCGACCAAGTCATGTTGTATACATCGATGACTGTCCTCATCGCGTCAAGATAGAACACGCGGTTCACTGTGTCACCGATTAGATCAACATCGTGGCTAATCACAATTAGCCCTCCGCTGTAGCCCTTCAGGAAGTCTCTAAGCCAAATCACCGAGTCGGCGTCTAGGTGGTTTGTCGGTTCGTCGAGAATCATGGTTTGAGCGTTAGAAAACAAGATTCGAGCTAGTTCGATACGACGTCGTTGACCCCCGGAGAGGGTCTTTAGCGGCTGACTAAGGATTGATTCCTTGATACCAAGATTGCTGGCAATGGCAGCGGCTTCAGCCTCTGCCGCATAGCCTCCGGCTGCTTGAAATTTTTCTTCGTATTTCGCATAGTTTTGCATTCCCAAGTCATAAGTTGCCTGATCGATGGAGCCCATATCCTCGGTGGCTTTCGCCATCTTCTGCATCAGATCACCAAGGCCTCTAGCGTTCAAGATGCGAAACTGAGCTAGTTCCTCAGGGTCTCCCGATCGTGGATCTTGAGGCAGATAGCCAATTTCACCATGACGCTCAATAATTCCACCTGAAGCTGGGTTCTCCCCTGCCAGAATTTTTGTCAGCGTTGTTTTACCGGCCCCGTTACGACCAACCAGACCAACCTTGTCGCCCTTGTCCACGCGAAAATTAACGCCAGACATAAGTAGTCTGGCGCCGATACGGATTTCAAGGTCATGGGCAGCAAGCATCGTTAGATAGAGAAGCCGATCGCTCGCATCTGTTCGCGTCCGTCTTCAGTGATTAGCTCAGGACCCCATGGCGGCATCCAAACCCAGTTGATTCGAAACGCTTCGGTCACTCCATCTAAAGCGTTACCGACCTGCTCTTCAATGATGTCGGTCAGTGGGCAACCTGCAGACGTCAGAGTCATGTTTATCAGGAGCGAACCGTCGTCCTCTGATTCCTCGGCGCCGTAAACCAAACCAAGGTCAACTATGTTGACGCCGATTTCTGGATCGATGACGTCCTTGAGTGCCTCTAAAACCTGGTCATGCCGCTCGGGCGAAAGTTCTTTAGCCATTAGAGGTAACGGTCGTAGCCTTCTGCTTCAAGGCGATCAGCCAACTCTGGTCCACCCTGCTCAGCAACTTTGCCATCCACAAAAACGTGCACGAAGTCAGCCTTGATGTACTTCAAAATGCGCGTGTAGTGCGTGATAAGCAACACTCCCATGCTTTCGGCGGCTTTTGCTCGGTTAACCCCTTCCGAGACAATCTTCAAGGCATCAACATCGAGCCCCGAGTCAGTTTCATCCAAAACGGCGAATTTTGGCTTTAGCAGCTCCATCTGAAGAATCTCATGGCGCTTCTTTTCGCCACCGGAGAAACCTTCATTTACTGAGCGTTCGGTGAACGACGAGTCCATGCGAAGTGCGGTCATTGAATCCTTCACTTCCTTAATCCAAGTCCGCAATGCGGGAGCCTCACCAGAAACGGCAGTCTTGGCGGTTCTCAGGAAGTTACCAACCGAGATCCCTGGAATCTCTACTGGATACTGCATGGCTAGGAACAACCCAGCTCGTGCTCGTTCGTCAGGGCTCATGTCTAGAACGTTCTCACCATCTAGCAAAATTTCGCCTTCGGTAACCTCGTATTTTGGGTGACCAGCCACTGAATAGGCCAAGGTTGACTTTCCAGAGCCGTTTGGACCCATGATTGCGTGAGTTTCACCGCTTTTGATGACGAGGTCAACGCCCTTGAGAATCTCTTTTGGTCCAGCCTCAGTGATTACGCTGACGTGAAGGTTTTTGATTTCTAAAGTAGCCACTTGTTTTCCTTAAGCTGGGTCGTATTCGAGGTAGATATTGCCGTCTTCGACGAAGACTTCATAAGTTGCCACCGGCTCGAACGCCGGGAGGCTGAGGGCTGCTCCGGTTTCCAAAGAGAACTTCGCTCCGTGGGCCCAGCATTCGATTGTTTCGTTGTCCACGAAGCCTTCGCTGAGCGAAATCTCACCGTGAGAACACTTGTCATCAAGCGCGTAGATTTTTCCATCTTTGGCTTTTGCGATAGCAATTGCGTGATCGGAGATCTTTACTCGAATCGCTTTTCCAGGTTTGATGTCACCCTCAGGACAGATGAGATGCGCCATTAGCTCACGCTACTTTCTAGTTTGGCTTCAATTTCGGCATTTAGTGAGTCTTCAAGTGCGGTCAAACCGATTTTGCTAATCACGTCGTTCAAAAAGCCTTTGACGACAAGTCGTTTTGCATCTCGTTCGGAAATGCCTCGGGCCTGTAAGTAGAAGAGCTGTTCGTCGTCGAAGCGACCAGATGCGCTGGCGTGACCGGCTCCTTCAATCTGCCCGGTTTCAATTTCCAAGTTCGGAACCGAGTCAGCCCGTGCGCCGTCAGTTAGAAGCAGATTGCGGTTGAGTTCGTAGGTTTTTGTACCTTCAGCCGCCTTGCGGATAAGCACATCACCGACCCAGACCGTGTGTGCTTTGTTTCCCTGAAGCGCGCCTTTATAAGCAACATCTGAGGTGCAGTTAGGTTCGTTGTGGTCAACGAATGGTCGGTGTTCGATGTGCTGATCACCGTTTGCAAAATACGCACCAAGCATTTCGACGCTTCCACCTGGACCATTGAATGTCACGGACGGAACTACTCTTACCGTCTGTCCACCGATAGAAACTACTATGTGCTTAAAATTGGCGTTGCGCCCAATGCTGGCGAAGTGCGATGACGTGAATGTGCCGGTTAGATCGAGATTCTGAATGGAAACCAAAGTAAGTTCAGATTCGTCGCCTGCTTTGATTTCAACGATTTCAGCCAAAGAACCTGCACCGGTGTGGTTCAGGATTAGCGTTCCCTTGCTAAATGGTTTGGCGTCAACAAAAAGCTGCAGGGCTTCCTTGTGGTTCGATGAGTTGATTTCAACTAGACGGACACCGAACTCCCCCTCGATGGTTACTGTTTTCACAACACTGCTTGCCTGCCAGACGTTCGCTGCGATTAGATCTTCTGGCTCACCGATGGAACCTCGCTGGGACTCTTCGGAGGGAATTGACTGGAAAATTGCGTCGAGCTCTCCCGAGTAGTTGGAAAGAGTCTCCTCTAGACCCTTAAGCCTGTCTACATGTAGGTAGCGCCATTGTTCGTCGCGAATAGAAATCGCAGGAAAATCCTTAGGATCGCGAGACCTTGGGCGTTCTGAACGTATCTGGAGCGGAACACCCGCGCCGTGGCTGTGTTCC
>JBFYOM010000054.1:0-7008 GCA_041303805.1 Micrococcales bacterium | reverse complement strand
TTTGAGCCGTTAGCGTTCGTGCGTTCGCCAATTGAGAAATAGGTGTTCGTCTGGTCATACGGTTGATGTTGGTATAGCGATGCTAGCCCGGGATCAAAATCAAAGGTTGGGCGGCTTGGAGTCTCCTTTGCGACTACGACTGCTATTTGTCGAATGTGCTCTGGGGTTGTACCGCAGCAACCACCAACTAACCCTGCACCAAATTCTCGAACAAACGCGGCTTGTGACTGCGCCAGTTCTTCAGGGCCGAGCGGGTAATAAGCACCGTTGCCACTTAGGACGGGCAAACCTGCGTTAGGCATAACGGAAACCGGCAGGTTTGAATGTTTGGCCAGGTACCTTAGGTGCTCGCTCATTTCGGCTGGGCCGGTGGCGCAGTTGAGGCCGATGGCGTCGACGCCAAGGGCTTCCAAGACCGTCAATGCGGCACCTATCTCAGAACCCAAGAGCATTGTGCCGGTTGTCTCAATCGTGACCGACACCACTATCGGCAGACTGACGCCTGACGCACTCATGGCTCGTTTGGCTCCGATGATTGCAGATTTGGTTTGAAGTAGGTCCTGCGTTGTTTCAATCAGAAATGCGTCAGCGCCGCCTTCGATTAGGCCAAGACACTGTTCTTGATATGCGTCTCTCAATACAGCAAAAGTCTCGTGCCCAAGTGTGGGCAGTTTTGTGCCTGGGCCAATAGAACCTAAAACCCAGCGATCTCCGTCAAATTCGTTAGCCACATTCTTGGCTATCTCTGCTCCAGCCTTGGCCAGCTCTCGGATGCGCTCTGGAATCCCATATTCACTAAGATTGGCAAAGTTGGCTCCAAATGTGTTTGTTTCAACAGCTTCCGCGCCCGCAGCGAAATAAGACCTGTGAATGTTTGCGATCAGTTCTGGGCGGGTTATATTCAGGACTTCGTTACATCCTTCTAGTTGCTCGAAATCATCTAGCGAGGGATTCGCTTCTTGAATCATCGTACCCATCGCGCCATCGGCGACAACAACTCGGGTACGAATTGCGTCAAGGAATTTCTGGGAACGAGGGCTATACATTTCATTTGAGTTTAGCAATCGGTCAACGGATAAACTTTAGAGATGGCCGGAACACTTCTAGACGCGATTGAAGAATCTTCCAAGCCTTCGCTGTCTTTTGAGTTCTATCCCCCCAAAGATGCAGCTGCAGCGACGAACCTCTGGTCCACGGTGGACAAGTTATTGGACGCTGATCCAGACTTCACCTCGGTCACGTATGGAGCAATGGGTTCCAATCAGGACACTTCACTGGGTGTGGTTCGTAAGTTAGCACCGCTGGTTCCAACGATCGCCCACCTAACTTGCATTGGCGCCAGGCGTGATGTCATTAGCCAGCTCCTTTCGGATTATTCCGAAGCCGGGGTCCAGGGTCTCTTGGCGTTAAGAGGAGACAAACCTAAAGGTTTAGATTCGTTACCTGAGAGCGATTTCTCGACAGCATTAAATCTTGTTGATTTGGCGGTCGGTGAAACCAGTTTTACAGTTGGGGTGGCGGCATTCCCTGAAAAACATCCTGAGTCTCCAAACTTGGAACACGACATCAAAGTCTTGAAAATAAAGCAAGACGCTGGAGCGCGGTTTGCTATGACTCAACTCTTTTTCGAACCCGATGCCTATTGGCGGCTAATCGAAAAGGCCCGACTTGCGGGAGTAACGATGCCGATAATTCCAGGCGTCATGCCAATTAGTAACGCTCGTCAGGTCATTCGAATGGCTGAAATGAGTGGCGCTGCTGTTCCAGATTCGCTTCGCAAGAGTCTGGATAACGCACCTACTGACGAGTCTGCTAGAGCGATTGGCATGACCTTCTCTGTTGAATTGGGAACTCAACTCCTTGAGAGCGGAGCCCCGGGGTTACACATTTTCACCTTGAACCAGCACGTGGCTGCCCTAGAGTTGGCCAAGGCAGTTGGCTTGGCATAACTCTAGATGTCGTTTCTTTGACCTAGTCTTTGAACGTGAATGAAAACCAGCTTTTTGATCTAACTATTGACCTACCTGAATGGGCAACCAAGCCAATTGCGGTATTCGACTTGGAAACCACCGGTCTAGACCACAGGACGGCCAGAATTGTGACCGCCTGTGCGGCACTTATTGATCAGAACGGCCAGGTCATCGGAAACGATGTTGAATGGTTAGCGAACCCTGGTGTGCCAATTCCCGCAGAAGCCACGGCCGTTCACGGCATCACAAACGAAATTGCTATGGCCCGCGGTGCTGACTTACGGGAGGTCGTGACTGGGATAATCGAAACCCTTAGCGGTTACTTCAAGTCAGGAGTTCCGGTCGTGGCTTATAACGCTCCATACGATTTCACGATATTGCGTCAACACGCGGAAGACTTCGGCATCGACTGGCCGACTGAACCCATGCCGATTATTGACCCTCTGGTTCTAGACAAAAAAATGGTCAAGTTCAGGAAAGGTAACCGCAGATTAGAAACCGTGGCCGGCATCTACTCCGTGAACCTAGATGACGCTCACAACGCAACCGCGGACGCCATTGCAGCCGGACACGTTGCACAAGCTTTAGCAAGGGCATTTCCTAAAGAATTATCCGTTCCTCTGCCAGAACTGCATAAGTTGCAAGTCGCTTGGTCTGAAGAACAAGACATAAGTTTTGCCGATTTCATGCGCAAAAGTGGCAAAACCGATTTTCAATTGAACATCGGTTGGCCTGAAAAACTCAGACAATAACTTGATAAAGAAAAAGGCCTCGGATCATCCGAGGCCTTTTTCTTGAGCGGTTTACGCTCCGAAGTTCTTGTAACGAGCGTTGAATCGTTCGACTCGTCCGGCGGCATCCATGATGCGCTGCTTTCCAGTGTAGAAAGGGTGAGACTCCGAAGAGATTTCAACATCGTAGACCGGGTAGGTGTTTCCGTCTTCCCATTCAATGGTCTTGTTGCTGGTGATTGTTGAACGAGTTAGAAATGCAACTCCCGAAGCTAGATCGCGAAAAACGATAGCTTCGTACTTTGGGTGAATTTCAGCCTTCATAATTAATCCTCGAAAAGTCTTGATTTGTTGCGATGGCAACCTAAAAACTATACCAGATTGAGTGGGGCTCTGGAAGACTCTAGTACGTCCGAACCGAATAGCGATTCGAATCTCTAGTCACGGTAAGCGGCAAGCCGTAGGTTTCACTCAGTAGGTCTCCAGAGAAAACCTCTTCAATTGTCCCCTGTCCCACTACCTCACCCTTGGACATCAAGAGTGCATGAGTGAAACCCGCCGGAATTTCTTCAAGATGATGGGTGACCATGATGATCGCAGGCGCGTCGGGAGTCGATGCATAGGCTCCGAGAAGGGCTACGGTTTGCTCCCTTGAACCTAGGTCAAGGCTGGCCACCGGCTCGTCTAGCAGGAGAATCTCTGGGTCGGTCATTACAGCCCTGGCAAGTTGGACCCTCTTTTGCTCGCCGTCCGAGAGAGTTCCAAAGGCTCGATTCGCTAATTCTGCTAGGTCCCACTCGGCTAAAACTCTTTTAGCGCGACGTTCGTCTATTTCTTCGTAATGTTCTTTCCAACGGCCAGTCACTGCATAACTAGCGGTCAGAACCGTATTGAGAACACTTTCACTATTCGGGATCCTTGCGGCCAAAGAGCTTGAAGCGAAGCCAACTCGCGTTCGTAGGTCGAAGACATTGGTGGCACCCAAAGCCTGGCCGAGTATTTCAGCGGTGCCTGATGAAGGTTGAATCTGCGCGGCTGCTACTTTGAGCAGAGTCGTCTTTCCAGCTCCGTTCGGGCCAAGAACGACCCACCTCTCGTTACCCTCGACCCGCCAAGATACGCTCTTTAGAACGTCTTTGCCGTCTCGGGTCACTACCACGTTTTGAAAATCCAGTGAATTCGACATTCTTTGAGCCTAGACGAATGACTCAATAGCGCGGCGATACGTGGCAATTGTGTCCTGTGCGATCGAATCCCATCCGAAGTGCTTCTCCACCCTGATTCGCCCCGCGCGTCCATAATCAGCCAAATTAGAAAGTTCTAATGCGCGGTTCAAAGCGCTGGCTGTTTCGGTAATGAACTTCTTTTCGTCGATTGGAGTGCCGCTACCATCGCCAAGTTGTTCGATTGGGACAAGTAAGCCTGTCACGCCATCTTCGACGACTTCTGGAATTCCACCGGTTGCGGTTGCAACCACTGGTGTTCCGCAGGCCATCGCCTCTAAGTTCACGATTCCCAGTGGCTCGTAAATTGAGGGGCAAGCAAACAAGGTTGCCTGGGACATCACCGCAATGAGTTCGTCTTGATTCAGGTGGCGTTCAATCCAGATAACCCCTTTCCTGATTTTTGTCAGACCATCAACTAAGTCGACGACTCTCTGGTTCATTTCAGGGGTGTCAGGCGCGCCAGCGCAGATTACCAGCTGAACGTCACCAGGTAGCTCCTTGGCGGCTTCGAGTAGGTATTGAAGACCCTTTTGCTGCGTTATGCGTCCGACGAATAGCACCGAGCGTAGGTCTGGGTCGATTCCAAGGCTTCTGACCAAATTAGGCTTATCGACTTTCCTGAAGACTTCGAGATCTATACCGTTGTGGATTACGGACACCTTATCCGGATCAATATTCGGATAAGCGCGAAGAATATCGGCTCTCATGCCGGCGCTGACGGCAATAATTCCGCTTGCAGACTCATAGGCACTTCGTTCAATCCAACTCGAAAGGGCGTAGCCACCTCCGAGCTGTTCAGCTTTCCAAGGCCTCAGCGGTTCGAGACTGTGAGCCGTGATTAGATGAGGGATTCTGTAAAGTGACGAAGCAATTTGACCCGCAAAATTGGAGTACCAAGTGTGGCTGTGCACGAGATCTGCACCAGCTATGTCTTTCACCATCGCCAGGTCTGTGGCCAACGTTTGCAGGGCCGGATTGGATCCGTCGAAATTATTCGGATGAACGTACGAAGTTGTGTCTTTTTCATCACGATCCTCACCAAAGCATCGCACCTGGATTTCCACATGTTTTCTGAGAACTTTCACTAGTTCGCTCACATGCACGCCGGCTCCGCCGTATATCTTTGGCGGGTATTCCTTGGTGATTACATCTATCCTCATGACGCAATGTTAACCAACTTTCACAATTTGGCAGTACTATCCAAAATATGGCAACACGAAGAATCTTTGGCATGGTCCTTGCCGGTGGTGAAGGCAAACGACTCATGCCGCTCACAGAAGATCGTGCCAAGCCTGCTGTACCTTTTGGTGGAAGCTACCGCCTTATCGATTTCGCGCTGTCGAACCTGATCAATTCAGGTGTGCGTCGAATCGTAGTGCTAACCCAATACAAATCTCATTCGTTAGACAGGCACATTTCCCAAACGTGGCGAATGTCTCCACTTCTTGGTTCTTACGTTGCATCTGTTCCTGCTCAGCAAAGACTTGGTAAACGGTGGTTCTCTGGTTCTGCTGACGCGATATTGCAGAGCATGAACCTGCTCTCCGATGAAACACCCGACTACGTCCTAGTGGTTGGTGCAGATCACGTCTATCGTATGGATTTCGATCAGATGATTGAAGAGCACATTGCGTCTGGTCGAGGCGTAACGGTTGCTGCAATTCGTCAGCCGATGGCTTTGGCAAATCAGTTCGGCGTAATTGAAGTCGATGAAGCGGACTCAACCAAGATCGCGGCATTTCGCGAGAAGCCTGATTCACCTAAGGGATTACCCGACTCCCCCAACGAAGTTTTAGCTTCGATGGGAAACTATGTTTTTTCGGCACAAGCCCTTATCGACGCGATTGAGCATGACGGGACACTTGAAGATTCTTCCCACGACATGGGTGGCGACATAATTCCCTATATGGTCGGCCGCAACGAAGCAGGAGTCTACGACTTTACGTTCAACGAAATACCAGGTGCGACCTCACGTGACAAGAGTTATTGGCGTGACGTCGGAACAATTGATTCATACTTCGACGCCCACATGGATCTAATTTCGGTTATGCCAATCTTCAACCTTTACAACAATGACTGGCCGATTTTCACGCAGCAGATTAATTTGCCACCCGCAAAGTTTGTGCACGACGGCGAGGGTAACCAAGGGCGAACAACAGATTCGATTGTTTCCTTGGGAACTGTGGTTTCCGGCGGAATTGTTGAGCGTTCGGTCCTATCCCCTTGGGTAAAGATAAATAGCAACGCATTGATCACCGATTCGGTGCTATTAGACGGAGTCGTTATCGGTCGAAATGCGACCGTGAGACGAGCTATTTTAGATAAATCAGTGGTCGTCGCTGATGGCGCTGCGGTTGGTGTTGATCGACAGCGCGACATTGATCGAGGCTTCACCGTGACCGAGAGTGGAATCACCGTTGTTGCGAAGGGAACGTTAGTTACACCTTGAGTTACCGATTAGTTGTGATGGATGTTGATTCAACTCTCATTCAAGATGAAGTTATCGAGTTACTTGCAGACTATGCGGGGTCCCGAGCCGAAGTAGCCCAGATCACCGAAGCAGCTATGAACGGCGATCTCGATTTTGAGCAATCCTTGCGAACCCGAGTCGCAACCCTCGAAGGATTACCCGAATCGGTCTTTCAGAGGGCTCTTGAGTCCGTTCGCCTAAGCGTTGGTGCAAAGGAACTCATTTCAGCCGTTCATGCAGCAGGAGGTCGCGTTGGGGCGGTGTCTGGTGGTTTTACTCAAATTCTCGAGCCTTTGGCGAAGCAGCTCAATCTCGACTATGCCAGGGCTAACAGTCTAGAAGTAGTCGCAGGTAAACTAACCGGGAATCTGGTTGGCAAAATTATCGATAGGGCCGCGAAAGCCGACGCCCTTCTAGAGTGGGCCAAGGACTTCGGAGAAGAACCAATGTGGGTTGCTGCAATCGGTGACGGTGCGAACGATCTGGATATGTTTGAAGCCGCAGGTCTTTCCTTTGCATACAACGCGAAGCCAGCCGTCCAAGACCGAGCCGATGTTTGCATAAATTTGCCCGACTTGAGTTTGGTAATCCCCCACCTCAAGTTAAAGCAC
>JBFYOM010000053.1:0-7014 GCA_041303805.1 Micrococcales bacterium | reverse complement strand
TTGAAAAGGGTTGACTTGCCGACGTTAGGTAGTCCGACGATTCCGATAGTTAAGGCCATTAGGCGAGTTTAATTGACTTATGCCCCTGAACTTCACAGCCATCGACTTTGAAACCGCAAATGGTTCTCCCGCTTCCCCTTGTGCGGTCGGCTTGGTGAAGGTTCGGGACGGCAAGTTGGTCGATGGATTGGCAACCTTGATCTTGCCACCGCCAGGGTTTTCCTATTTCCACCCAGGCAACATCAATGTCCACGGGATTCGCGAGAGCGATGTAGCAGACGGGCCAACTTGGGCGGAAGTGTTACCTCTCGTCCTGGCCTTTATTGGCGAAGACGTGTTAGTTGCCCACAATGCCAATTTTGATATGGGAGTTCTCAAGGCTTCTGCCAAGGCGATTCAAGCTCCGATTCCCAATTTCAACTATGCCTGCACACTTGAGGTATCGAGAAAGACCTACAACCTAGAGTCCTATCGTCTTAATAGCGTTGCCTACGCCATAGGTCACGAGGAGTTCAATCACCACGACGCTCTTGCGGATGCCGATGCCTGTGCTCGCATCATGGTTCACGCGGCAGATCGTCACGGGGTTGAAGACCTCGCTGGTCTGCTCGAGGCCACCGGGAAGAAACTCAAGGTTTTGGTAACCGAATAAAGTCGGTGGCTCGTGTCATAGTTTGGCCATGGACACTTATCTATTTCTTGTAATCGGACTCGCTCTTGGCGCCCTTGTTGGTTGGCTAATTGGTTCGCGCGGCAAGTCTGGAGACCCAGTTTCTAAGGCTCTTCTGGAATCGGAGTCGGCACGCGCTGTCCGCGCTGAAGGTGAATTGGCTCAGATTCGGGAGACCGCTAGGTTACAGGCTGAACAGGATGCCAAAGTACTTGCAGAGATTTCCCCGTTGAAAGTGAAACTTGGTGAAATGCAGAGCAAGGTGGAAGAGCTCGAAAAGGAGCGCACCGGCCAGTTCAACACCATCACCGAACAGATTCGCAACCAGCAGGCAATCGACTCTCAACTAAGGAACACCACAGCAGTATTGGCTAACGCGCTAACCAACAATCAGACTCGCGGCGGCTGGGGAGAAACCCGCCTCGAAGACATCGTGAAAGCGGCCGGTTTGGTAAAGGGTGTTCACTACGAAACTCAGTTTGAAACTGTAAACCACGACGACGTGAAGATCCGACCAGACATGGTGATCATGTTGCCAGACGCCAAGTTCGTTGCCATCGACTCCAAAGCTCCGATGGCCAGTTACCTGAAAGCCCAGGAAGAGCGCGAAAAGGGCATTGATGCCAACAAGGACATCATCAAGCAATACCTAAAGCAACACATCACCGACGTGAAGAAGCACATCCAAGACCTTGCCAAGAAAGACTACTGGTCAGGCTTGGAAAACTCACCGGAATTTACCTTGCTGTTCATCCCTTCGGAGCCAGTGTTGGCAGCAACCCTAGATGAAGAGAACCTGATGGAATACGCGTTCCAAAACCGAGTCGCTCTGGTTTCTCCAGTTTCGCTTTTTGCGGTGTTGAAGACCGTTGCCTACACCTGGCGTCAAAATGCAGACGAAAAGGTAATCCACGACATCATCAACCTGGGCACCGCGCTTTACCGCGAGGTTCGGATCATCGGGGAAAAGTATTCAAAACTTGGTGGCCACATCGACGCGGTTGTAGATGACTACAACAAGCTGCTTTCAAACCTGGATAAGAGCTTCCTAAAGCCAACGCGTGACCTCAATGCAGCCTCACAAAACCGCCTCGGAATCGAAACAATTCCGGATCCAAAAACAATCGAAACCGACACCAAAAGAGCCTCTAGCGCTGAGCTTACGGAGGGTCAAAAAGACTAGTAATGGGTATACTTTGGGGGTAGCGGACAAAGAGGTCTTGCCGGATAAGTTCAAGACCCCGCACTAGGAGAACCCATGAGTGGCGCCCCCGTAATTACTCTGACTCCAGCCCCAACGCTGGACCGCACCTATTTCGTACACAACCTAATCGAAGGTGGCGTCAACCGCGCCGACGCAGTCGCGGAAGAACTAGCGGGCAAGGGTATCAACGTAACTCGCGGTCTATATCTTTCCGGGGTCAAGGCTCCAGGAGTCGTACCTATAGGCAACAACGACCCAGGCGTGCTCGCTAGAACTGGCACCATGGAATACTTCATCCCCCATTGGGTTGATGGATCTCTACGAGTCTCAACAACCATCGTCGAAACAGATGGGCCAACCACAAAGGTCAACGAAGCACCTCGCCCGCTTTCAGACAGTGATTGGAAAGAGGTTGTTTCTCTCACCGTTGCTAAGGTTCGTGAAAATGGTGCGAAGTGGCTGGTGATCGCCGGAGCCCTGCCAATCGACCGAGGCACAAATCGTTTCGTAGACCTCGAACCACTGTTCGCCGAAATGGAAGAACTGGGTGTTCGGGTAGCCATGGACTCCAGCGGGGAGCCGCTGAAGTTTTATGCAAGCAAGGGTCTGCCCGCAGTAATCAAACCAAACGCTCACGAATTGGCCGAGACTGTTGGCCGAGACCTTTACACCGTAGGCGATGTTATCGATGCTGCCCGGGAGCTTTGCGGATTTGGCATCGAGTGCGTTCTAGCTAGCCTCGGCCCAGACGGCATGGTTGCCGTGACCAAAGACCGCGCTTGGAAAGCGAAGACTCCACCGATGAAGGTAATCAACACCGTTGGAGCTGGCGATGCAACCTTGGCCGGTTTCCTTACCGCCGTGGTGACCAACCCAATTT
The DNA here is from genome assembly GCA_041303805.1 of Micrococcales bacterium. Taxonomy (GTDB): domain Bacteria; phylum Actinomycetota; class Actinomycetes; order Actinomycetales; family Microbacteriaceae; genus Rhodoluna. Next base: position 4,260 of record JBFYOM010000053.1, on the reverse strand, counting down.
CATCTCTGGACGAATTCGGGGTTGGGTTCAACGTGCCTATGGGGGTAAAGACTGCGGTTCAGTATGGTGCGGTTTCCGTAACCCAGCCGACATCCGGTTTGACCAGTCTAGATAACATGCCAAGCGCCGAAGTGTCTGAAAACCCTGACCGCAGCGTTCCACTAGAAGAAATCGCTTACGCAAACCCAACCAAATAAATAGCAACAACGACTGAGGAGCATCATGCCAGTAGCAAGCCCAGAGCAGTACCTTGAAATGCTTGACCGAGCCAAGAAGAACGGGTTTGCTTATCCAGCAATCAACGTTTCCAGCTCACAAACTCTAAACGCAGCTCTAGCCGGCCTGGAAGCCGCTGGCTCAGACGGCATCATTCAGGTAACCACCGGCGGTGGCGACTACTGGAGTGGTCCAACCATCAAGAACATGGCGTCAGGTGCTGCAGCTATGGCTGTCTTCGCTCGTGAAATTGCCAAGAACTACGGAATCACCGTGGCTCTTCACACCGACCACTGCGCTAAGGACCAGCTGGACAAGCTAGTTCGTCCTCTGATCTCGATTTCGGAAGACCGCGTGAAGCGTGGAGAAGACCCGCTGTTCAACTCTCACATGTGGGACGGTTCGGCTGTTCCAATGGCCGAGAACCTAGAAATCGCTAAAGAAATATTGAAGCTCACCAGCAACATCGGTGCCGTTCTTGAAATCGAAGTCGGCGTTGTCGGTGGAGAAGAAGATGGCGTTGAGGGCGGTATGGGCGAGCACCTCTACACCACTCCAGAAGACGGCCTAATGACCGCAGAGGCTCTAGGTCTGGGAGAGAACGGCCGTTACATGGTTGCCCTGACCTTCGGTAACGTTCACGGCGTTTACAAGCCCGGCAATGTTCAGCTTCGCCCAGAACTACTTGGCGAAATTCAGCGGGTAGTTGGCCAGAAGTACGGCATGGAGTTGCCATTCGACCTAGTGTTCCACGGTGGTTCGGGTTCAACCCCAGAAGAAATAGCGGAAGCCGTTCGTCACGGTGTTATCAAGATGAACATCGACACCGACCTTCAGTATGCATTCACCAGACCGATCGCCGCTCACATGTTCCAGAACTACGACGGCGTGCTCAAGGTCGACGGTGACGTTGGAAACAAGAAGGCTTACGACCCTCGCGCGTGGGGTAAGTTGGCAGAAGCCGGAATGTCGGCTCGCGTTGTTGAGGCAGCCACCGAGCTTGGCTCAAACGGCAAGTCAATGTCGCTCTAAAGTCCTGAAAAGTGAAAACCCGCTCAATCGAGCGGGTTTTTCTTTATCTCTTGCCCTTGTTGGAAGTTTCTTCGCCGGCTTGCTTTAGGTCTTTGCGAAGTTCCTTGGGAAGCGAGAACTGGATGTCCTCTTCCGCGGTTTGTATGGTTTCTACATCACCATAGCCTCGAGCGGCCAGGTAATCGACTACTTCTTCGACAAGTTCTTCAGGAACGCTGGCTCCGGAAGAAACTCCAACCGAGTCAACGCCTTCGAACCAGGCGTCATCGATTTCGCTAGCGTAGTCAACTCGGTAGGCAGCCTTGGCTCCAGCAAGGAGAGCAACCTCGACCAGACGAACGGTATTCGATGAGTTTGCTGAACCAACCACGATTACTAGGTCGCTGATGGCTCCAACCTTCTTGATGGCCACCTGACGGTTTTGGGTAGCGTAGCAAATGTCGTCGCTCGGTGGGTTTTGAAGTGTTGGGAATTTCTCGCGAAGCTTGACCACGGTTTCCATGGTTTCATCAACGCTGAGGGTGGTTTGGCTGAGCCAGATAACCTTGCTCGGATCTTTGATCTTCACGCTGTTGATGCTGTCATCCTTGTCAACAATCTGAACGACGTCTGGTGCTTCGCCGGCGGTTCCCTCAACTTCTTCGTGACCTTCGTGACCAACAAGAAGGATGTCGTAGTTCTCGGCAGCGAATCGCTGAACCTCGCGGTGAACCTTGGTAACGAGCGGGCAGGTGGCGTCGATGGTTTGTAAACCGCGTTCTTCCGCTGCTTTCAAAACCGCAGGCGAAACTCCGTGTGCACTGAAAACTAGGATGCTGCCTTCAGGCACCTCGTCAACCTCGTCGACGAAAATTGCTCCGCGCTTTTCGAGGTTGGTCACCACGTGGATGTTGTGAACGATTTGCTTGCGCACATAGATTGGGGCGCCGTAGTGATCTAAGGCTTTTTCGACCGCGATTACGGCACGGTCAACCCCGGCGCAGTAACCGCGCGGCGATGCCAGAAGCACCTTTTTTGAAGATTGCTGTCGCACCTGTTCGGTATCCTTAATTTCAACCACGTGCTAAGTCTAGCGGCGGGCAGTAAGGGCGGTCATGAACGAAGTAGCGGGCACACCGCAATCGGATGAAACTAGACCCTATTCCGTCAAAGAGTTCAACGAAAAAGTCTATGGAGCCATCAAGAAATGGCCGATGGCATACGTTGAAGGTGAGTTGGTCAAATTCAAAGTTGGCCCTTCTGGTCACGCCTACCCACAACTGCGAGACCTAAACGGTGGGGCCGCTCTAGAGCTCACAATTTTCGCTGGCGTCCTAGGTGCCTCTGGCGCCCAGTTCCAAGACTCCGACCGCGTGATCGTCAGCGGTTTCATGGAGTACTACCAGCCGAATGGCAAGATTTCGCTGAAGGTCAACAGCATCAAGAAGGTTGGTCTCGGAGATCTCCTGGTTCAACTAGAGGCGCTTCGGGCAAAATTGCGAGCAGAAGGGCTCATCGACGAATCCAAACGCCAAGCAATTCCTTTTTTGCCGAATCGAATCGGTCTGATTACCGGGGCAAACTCCGATGCCGAAAAAGATGTAATTCAAAACGTCAAGCTTCGCTGGCCGAATGCCCAGTTTGAGGTCGTCCATGTTTTGGTTCAAGGCGAGGGATGCCCGCCAGCCGTCGTTGATGCCGTTCAAAAGTTAGACGCAAATCCAGAAGTTGACGTGATCATTATTGCGCGCGGCGGTGGAGCGTTCCTAGATCTAATCGGTTTTAGCGACGAACGAGTTCTACGAGCAGTCGCCGCTGCCAAGACGCCAATCATCTCGGCCATTGGACACGAGGCGGATCGCCCACTCCTAGATGACGTTGCCGACCTAAGAGCCTCCACTCCAACCGATGCCGCAAAACGCGTGGTGCCAGATGTTGCCGAAGAGGTTTATCGAATCGACGAAGTTTTAGGGCGAATCGTAACCAGAATTGGCCACTACATTTCCACTCAGACTGATTTCCTAACCCAGGTGGTCAGTAGGCCAATCTTGACTAACCCTTACGTTTTCCTAACCGAAAAGGAACAGGACCTGGATCGAGCACTCGATGAACTCCGTGGTGAAATCGAACTCCGACTAGAACGTGAAACCGCTGAGCACACCACTCGAGAGGGAATGCTGCGCTCGCTTTCGCCACAGTCAACCCTGGAACGCGGTTACTCCGTCGTCAGAGACGAGGCGGGCTCGCTGATTAGTGACGCCAGCAAGGTAAGCGCCGGCACCGATCTAAGTATCCGCCTGGCCAAGGGCGAAATCAAAGCAACATCAAAGTGAATTAAACTGGAGGAACTATGACCACGAAAAACAATGACGACATCGCGAAGCTTTCCTACGAGCAGGCCCGCGACGAGCTGGTCAAAGTTCTAGGCGACCTAGAGACCGGATCGGTTTCACTAGAAGAAAGCATGACCCTCTGGGAACGCGGCGAGGCCCTAGCCAAGCACTGCAAGTCACTCCTCGCTGGCGCTAAGAGCAAAATCGACGACGCTCTGAAAGACAAGTAATTGAGCGAAACTTCCGCTAAGGCACGAAGAGCCAAACAGACGGTAAACAACCTGCTGCTTTCGCTTTTGGTTTCAGCTGCCATGGTTTTGGTAATTATCCTGATCGTTCCCCGCGACGACTCGAGCCGAATCCCACGCATCGACTACGTTTCCGTCGCCGAGCAGGCAGCCGAATCCAGCAAAAACCCGATTATCGCTCCAGCCTTAGAAAAAGACTGGTGGTCGAACCAGGCTAAGTGGCTAGGGAATCCAGTGGACGCGGTCCCTCGTTTTGAAGTTGGCTTCGTTGGTCCAAAAAACGAATACATCGGAATGATTCAAGCATTCGGAGTGAACCCAACCTGGTTGGCGCTTACCCTCAAGGATGTTGTTTTGGAAAAGAACTTCTCAAACCAGGGTTCCGAAATTGTTTGGGCCATCCACCGCGCGCCCGAGGGAAATGACCAACCTCGCGCCCGAGACTATTTCTG
>JBFYOM010000052.1:0-7301 GCA_041303805.1 Micrococcales bacterium | reverse complement strand
CCGTCGTAGGAATTGAGGTTGTAGATCACACAGCGAGTGGCTGCGGTGTTTGATTCGGCTTCACAGGTTGTTGAGTCCCCGGACTCATCCACGATTTCAAACTCTTCGACAGGAGGAAAAGAATTCTCTGGTGGCACGATGCTGAGGGTGATTGAGCTGTTGCTATAGTCCACCTGAGATACGTTGCGAACAGTGCCAGGAACTCCCTTGAAAGTTAATTCAAGAGTTGCTGAGCCTACGCGGCCTTCGTGATCGAGAACGGAATAGGGCACGTCACACTTAATGCCTGTTGGTTCGCCACTCCAGGTGACGAAAAGCCTAGAACTCTCGGTGCTCACACTTAGTTGCCCACATGTTCGACTTGCTCCATAAACAACTTCACCCGAAACGTAGCGCATCGGCGCAAAACGCAGAGCCGACTTGTCGGGGAAGGGGTTGTAAGCGCCTGGCGTTGAGTTCATAGCATCGGCGGAAATTTGGCAAGCCGACTCCCCTCCGGAAACAGAGCAATCAAGAGCAAGCGTCGGCGCTATAGGCAAGTCATTGGGAAGTTGCCCTACAACAAGCACAAGGTCCGCCGCTTCGGTGCTTGAATAACTTCCACCTAAGGAAATCTTGACAGTCTTTTTCGTGCCTGGCTTTGCGGCGCCGAGAGCTTGGATGGTTAGTTTTGAGCCATCTTTGTCAATGACAAAGTCGTCGCCGGCATCCCCCACTTGGAACGGTAGGCCTGACTTTTCATCATCCGATTTTCCGAGCCAGGTGGTCATGCTTACGAGATCGTAAACCTGCTCCGAACTGGTTCCTGGCACGATTGTCAGTTGCTGATTGCGAAGTTCTGGAGTTGGGTCATTCGGAATAACCGAAATTGGAACGAGCAGCGTAGCAAATGGTTCTTCACTGCCAGCGATTTTTACTTGAACGTCACAGAAATCGCTCCAAGGGCCCCCATTACCGGCACGGTAAGTTACTTGAGTTCCAGACTGCAAAGAACAGCTGGCCTCGCCTCTAACACCGTGGGCCTTAACTTTGCCAACTTCCAAACCAGTTTCGAGGTTCGTCAGCACTGCCATGTCGAAGGAAACCTCTTTCCCTTCATCCACCTCTTGTTTGGAAAGACTGGGGTCGAAGGTGATTTTCGGCTTGGTGCCGGGCAAATGTAGAAATCCATAACTGGAGACTTCTTTACCTGAGAAATTAGTTCCCGCAACTTTGAAAATCACGACTCGCTGTTGTTCTGGGAAAACCGATCCGCTGATTTGCTTGCCGTTGACGATAGATAGACCAGAGGCGTCGCTCCAGAAAGACAACTTCAAGCTAGAGATGTCTCCAGAAGTCCAAACCACTTTGTCGGTAAGAACGTCGATGCCAGTGGTTCTGAATAATGATGCCTGCGCCTGTGTTGCAAACGTGTCGGTGATGTCTGGCGCATCATCGATAGCATCAGCGGAAACCTTGATGGTGATGTAGCCAGAGCTTCTGCTGCCACTTGATGACTCGGCGGTGTAAATGTAACGCATTGTCATCGGGGCATTTACTGCCGTTATGGTGAGGAGGTTTTGGTTCGGGGTTTGTTTTAGTGCATCCTGCCAAAGTTTGTAGTTGGCAGAGTTTTCCGCAACGTCGGGGAACACAGAACCCTCAACAAGTTTCATTGGCTTTTCAGCGTTTGGCTGAGGATCGAAGTCGTTGGCGATCGGGTCCATGACAACCTTGTTTTCACTGCCAACCAGCACTTCGGCATAGTCATTCAGAGTGACTGGTGCAGTATCTGGATCTGTTTTTATGATGGCGATTTTTACCGACGCGGAGGACGAAACTTGGCCTTTGCTGTCAACTAACTTGTAGGTGAAGCTGTCTTGACCGCTGGCATCTGTAAGGGCGGTGTATTCGATCGAGCTACCATCTGGATTTATGTAACCAGCTCCCTTTTTTCCTTGAACATCGCCAAGCGAGAAAATCGAAACAGCATCTCCATCAGGGTCCACGCCGGCACGAGGGACAGGAATGCTGACTGTCTCACCTGCTCGAACACGCCCAACAACGTCGTAGGCAATTGGAGCTCGGTTGGCCGTGTCATCGGCTTCAACTCGGATTGAGATTACTGCGGTGGTGCTTTTCGTTGGTGCGTTAGCGGCAAAAATTTGATACTGGCAGCTATAGCCGCCAGCTTCCTCGGGGGCGACTACTCGAATCTTGCCACCACCAGCAAAAATCAAGCCGCCAGGAATACAGCTGGTCTCTTCGTTTTGGATCAGAGATTTGGAGTCGATGGCAAGTGGAACGCCTGGGCTGCCTAGGTCGTTAGCCAGGACATCAACCTCAACGGATTGTCCAGCTCGAACGGTAATACTGTCGCGCAGTGCTACAGGAGCAACACCTTCGGGCGCTGGTAAAGCATAGACGAATGCCTGTCCTTCAGTTTTGTAGCCGTCTCCGCCATCGCTGAGCGTGTAGCGAATGATTCCAACGAAGCCAGGAACATCATTTAAGGTTTTGCCGCGAACTCGGAGAAAACCACCCTTGATGCGATCTGCCTCTAGGAGCGCCCCACTCTTGGCATCGGTTCGAATGTTGCTCACCACCAGCGAGCGGTTGGCTGGGTTGTGCGCTGCGGAGAATACATCGATTGAGGTGTCGAGTCCTGGGCTGATTAGCACGGTAACTGGGGCTGTTGAAAGTTTTAGACCGCCTTCTTCAACCACGTTGACTCTCACGAGAGACTTCGATACGGAACCGGAACTGTCTTTTAGTTCAAGCGTCAGAATCGAGGGCTTAACTTTGCTGGCGGTGATGCGCACGCGGCTGGAGTCGAGTTCTTCTAAATTGATTGTGTCTTCAGTGCCCGCGGCGAGTTTGGTGATGCTTATAAATCCCTTTGCGCCGCTCGCATACTGTGCGAAGTCAATGACCTTGGGTTCGCCAACGGCAACGGAAATCACGGGTGAATCGAATGTGAATGAATTGACTGTGCGAACTTGGATTGCCAGGTCTTCGCTGGTCTCAGCTCCCTTGACATCAGAGACCGTGACACGAGCCGTAACCACCGAAGAAGCATCGCTTGCGTCTTCACTTTGATACACCAAATCGCCGGCAGCCGTGTAGGCGATTTTTCCAGAACCGGATACAAGCTCGGCTGCGCTGATGAAGAATCGATCACCGTCTGGATCTACCCAGCCATCAAGGTAAGGAATTTTCACTTCCGAACCTGGAGCAACCGATGCCTCTGGATATGGCATCAAACAGTTTGCGACGACCTCGGAGCACCACTGGGGCGCTTCATTGTCTTTGTCGGCAACAACTCGAAGCGTTACGGTAGCAGCGTTTGAGTTTGGGGTTCCAGTGCCGTCTGAAATTTTGTAGCTGAAGCTCGCAGAGCCCTGAGCGTTATCTTTGAGACGAACCGTTACCAGCTGACTTCCTGAGGAGACATTCAATGATTCGATGTCGCCCGATTTGACCGTCAAGCTCTCAGGCACCACAGTGAGGATTGGGTCTTTGTTAGGGTCACTGTCGTTAAGGAGCACGGGCAGTGAAATAAGTTGTCCTGCACGAACGCCGAATGTGTCCTTTACTGCAACTGGAGGTTTAGGGTCCTTCAGAAAAGGTGGCACACATTCATCAGGATCGGTGCATTCGTCTGGGGGTGTCTCGATACTTGTCCAATTCTGAGTGCCAACAATTAAGGCGCCGGTTGGTAGGCTCCAAGCCCAACCCGTGTAGGTATCGTTGATGACGGCGGTTTCACCGTTGGAGTGGATTACCGGAATAGCTTTTTCGTAGGAGGCGATTTTGTCAAGTTTCTTGGCGGCGTAATTGAGTGGGGCTACCTCGTTTGATTCACTCGAGTAGAAAAAACCTTCGGATTCTGAAAGCCAGGTAGCGTAGACAAAACTGCCAAAGGTGCGAGGCCTTGCGGTGATTGCTCCGGAAACCGCTGGCACGGTTGGGTCTAATTCTCCGCTGGATAAATTGACCTTTGCCAAACCGTTAGTTGCAGCCACAAATACATCAAAGCCAGTTGGTGAGGAATGCTGCAATTGGCCGCCCTTGAAAACCTCTACCGACTCAGTTCTTCCCGAAATCCAAAGTAGTCCGGAGTCTTGATCTAGTAGGACCCACTTACTACCTATGCTGGCGAACTGCACGTTAGAAGAAAAACTTGAAGGATTCGAAATTTCATCGGCGCCATCCAACCAATTTTGGGTGATTGGGTCGTATGTGAAGACTTTCTTTAGGGAAGATGCGAACGCTAAAACTTTGTCATTTGAGGTAATTGCGACTGCATCGATAGCTTCCACCCCCTCTGGAAAAGCGATCGAGCTAGGTTTTTGGAAACCGGATTCGGTGAGGTTCGAAATCGAAAGTGTCTTTTCTTCGTCGGTCCATGCGGCGAGGGTCAATCCCGTTTCAATTACAGGAGCCTTGGCCGTAAGCTCAACGGCATCTTCGTTATCTTCATCAAAATTGACGGGGTTTTTCGAGCTAACGTTCACAAACTTCTGATTGTCATCGGCGAAAAGCATTGTTGCGTTAGGTGCCTGAACCAAGCTAGTGGGATTTGTTACAGCGTTCGATGAAGCAAGTTCATTAATCTCGGTGTTCACACTGCCGTAACGATCTAAAGTCGCCCCGGTTTGAAGAATCCATATGTTTTGGGTGTTGAGTTTTACATTCTTTACCTTGAAGCCATCGGAAAAGACAGCCAACCCTGCAATGAGGGCAACTATGGCAACGATCGCAAATGATTGAATCACCTTCTTCGAAGGCATACGAGTTGCGCGAGAACCACGCAAAAAACTCAAATTAGACCCCCGAAGAACTCAACAAAACATATCCGAGAACGAAACCTAGAATGCCCGCCCCACTAAGTATCCAGAATAGCGGACTTGGCTTGAACTTTGGCTTGCTTTGGGTGGGCGGGGTTGCTGTGCAAATAGGGCATTTGTCTGGATCGACTGCGTTCTTCTGGCCACTATTGCGACTGCCTTCGATTTCGACAACTACTCCCCCCATTCCGTAAGTTGAAACCTTGGTGTGACCACACGGGTACTTCTCTTGGGTGTCGTTGATTTTCGGCGCTGCTTTTGGCGCAAAAGTGAGGCGAGTCGCCTGGAATTGGAGGCTTGCTTGAACCTCGTTTAGCGCCATGGCAAACTCTTGCATGCTAGCAAAGCGGTAGTTTGGGTCCCTGAACATTGCCTTGTTCAGGAGTTCCTCAACAATTCTTGGAACGCCGCCACCTGGAATCGGTGTGTAGATGCACCTAATGATTCTGGAACGTAATTTGTCATTGGCGTTTTGACGAGAATCTTCGGACTCGAAAGGAGTCCGACCTGCCAATAGTGAATATAGGGTCGCACCCAGCGAGAACACATCGGATGCCATGGTGCCAAGGGTCTGCATACTCACAACTTCTGGTGCGCTCCAAGGCAACGACATTGCAATCTCATCGGTAGATTCAGCAGAATTCATCTGGCCGGCAATACCAAAGTCAGCGAGCACTGGAGTGCCGAAGGTATTGATCAGAATGTTCGAAGGCTTGATGTCGCGGTGAACCAGGTTGGCCTGGTGCACGGCATCAAGAGCGCAAGCAATCTGCACTCCGATGTCCAAGACTTTCTCAAGGCCCAACGGTTCGGTTCTCCAGTTTTTGCCTAACGAAGTTGGGCAAAACTCCATAGAGATGTAGGGGTGGCCATCGCGAGTGATGTTCGCCTCGAAGATGTTTACGATGTTTGGGTGGGCACCAAGTTGAGCCAGGTTATTTGCCTCGGTTACGAAGCTAATTGCCGAGGGTGAGTTCGCCTGGAACTTGGTAAGGAAGATTTTTACAGCAACGTCTCGACTGGGCACCGACTGGCGATATAGGAAAACATCGGCGAATCCACCGCGCCCTAAAGGCGATAGGTAGCTCAGGCCAGAGATATCTGGTGGGACCATCAGCATGCGATTAGACATTAGTTACCTTTCCTTAGAGGCCAGAATTTTTGGCCGCCGTCACTTAAATCAACAAGAATCCAGCGGCCGGCGACCTTGGTTACGTGTTGGGACTTTGTGCATTCATAGGACCAGAGGACCTCAAACGATTCGTTGTCAACACCCTTTGCGCAGGTTCGAATTTTCTTGCTAGAAGCCTTTGCCTGTGGAGGTCGAACGATGGATTTCGGCCGAACTTTTACCGAGTTGTTTTTTACTAAAACCAGCTTGCCGTTGCTTCGGACCAACTTCATACCGCCAAGACACTCCGCGGTGTAATTACCCGAACAAGTGTTGTTCTTAACGGCAACGGCCGAAGAATTGGTTACGCTAGTGCGCTTTCCTTTGTTTGCGTTCTTGACAGCGACCTTACGCTCGGGCTCATCCACGACAACTGAAATGGACTCCGTGGCTCCATCTATGCGCACCTGATCACCAGAAATTTTTTGTGACTTCGACTGCTTGCCGTCGGTCAAGTTTAGAAAAGCCATGGACTTTGCTTCAGTGAAGGCGTTTTGCGAAATGTAAATCGAAACATTTTCTTGAGAGTTGACTCGCGAAATTTCAAATACTGGTTTGGAAATCTTGGTGGTCCACTTCGACTCACCGGTCTTCGGTTCAATTAAAGAGACTTTTTGATTGTTCTTTCCTGAAAGCAAAAAAACGTTTCCGTACCAAAGGCGATTCGTTGGATTGATCAGGCTATCGTCTCTGCTTAGCGCATAGCCGCGCCCCTTGGTCGTCCATTTTTCGTTGCCCTTACCATCCAAACCGCTGATTCTAATTTTGTGACCAGAGGTGCCACCTTGCGAGGCAACATTGGTCACTTTCTCAGAAACCCCGTCGCCCGCTACTTCAATTACGTTGCCCGCAATTGTGTAAATCTTCACGGCCGGACTGCCGTTCCAGGCTGTGAACTTACCGGAACCCAATCGGATTGCTTTAGGCTCGTCTTTCTTGTCGCGCCCCAACACAAGTAGCTGACCCACGACAGGAACGCCGCCCATTGGTTTCAAATCCGATTCCACACTCCACCGAGCAGAACTAAAGTCCTGCTTGGACCCGTTCGTCATAACGAGGATGCTGCGCAGGTTACCTGGTATTGGCAGCACCTCTAGAACTGGCGCCTGCATGATTGGCTGGTATTTACTCTTCGCAATCACAGGGTCGGTGATAAGACCATTCAACCTGTTGTAGGGCACTAAGGTCTTCATTTTGCGGTTTTGGGTTTTGTCAATCGACTTCGAGTCGTTCCCTGCATCTCGGCCGTTTACATAGGTAAATTTCACAAGTACTTCATTCATTCCGGGAATCTCAACTAG
>JBFYOM010000051.1:0-7862 GCA_041303805.1 Micrococcales bacterium | reverse complement strand
CCCTGAATCACAAAGTGCAGTGAGACGATGCCATTCAACAGCGTTGCCCCTAGGAATCGATAGTCCTTTAAAGCTACGAAGCTTATGGCATCGCCCTTTTTAGTCGTTGGCTTAGCGTTTGGTAAGCGCAAAACAAATCGGGCAGCAATTAGGAACAGCAGGACATCGAAACCGATGGTGATCTCATAGGCCAGTTCGGTGTTTAACCAGAGTGCGATGCCGGCAAAGACAGTCCCGAAGCCAATCCCCATGTTGGCCATGGCGCGCTGCGCCGCACGAATTGAGACGCGTTCTTCTCCAGTACCCATGGTGGAAATAAGTGTTGAAGTGGCATTGTGCCCAGCCGTAGCCACGAGGGAGATCAGTACATTGACTAGTACCAGTGCCCAAAAATCTCGAATGAAGATAAGTGGCAACAGGAGCAAACCTTCGAGGACGTGAGACCAGAACACAACTCTTCTGGGCCCAAATCGGTCAGCGATAAGCCCGGAGGGCACCGAAAACAGGAGAGCAGCTAAACCTCCGGCTCCAATCGCGAGTGAAATTTCCAAGGGGCTTAGGCCAACAATCACCGAGAAGTAAATCACCTCGATGGTCATGAATAAACCGTTGCCGATTCGGCTAATCAGCGTTTGCCAAGAGATTGCGCGAACGGCAGGGTCGTTTCGCAAAACGCCAAGACCCAGTTTGGAGAGAATGAATCGCACCGTAAGAGCCTACTCTTGGCTACCTAGGGATTGATTGTGAAAAGGTCGAGCGGTTGCCCTTTGGTTCCATGAAAAACTGCCCGGAGTTGGTGGCTGTTGACATTGAGCATCATTGCCCCGTAGTGGCGGTCGTTACAAAGAACGGAACCCTCAACACGCTTTTTTCGACAGTCGTAAAGTTTGGCCCCGCCGGTGCCAACTACGACGTAGGTCACTCCATCTCTGACAATTCGCTCGTATGTGTGATCGTGCCCGCTGATCACCATGTCGATTCCAAGTGATGCGAAGTCCCACTGATACTTCCTAGTTGAACCATGTTTCCCCGAAGAAAACGGTGGGTGGTGCATGACCACAATCTTGTATTGAGCCGAGGAGGCATAGGTGGCCGCCTTGAGCCACTCCATTTGTTCGCTGCGAATTGTGTAAGAGTTCAGACCGGGGTCGGTGTCGATCAAGAAGAAATCAACACCGGATTCCGCCTGGTGAACATATGTTCTGGTTGTCGGCGTAGTTCCGAAGTAAGCATCGTACTTATCTATGCCCTCAAGATAGTCATGGTTCCCCGGTACCGGAACAATTCTTTGTGGATAGTAATCACCCACAAGTTTCTGGTAACCCTTTTTCTTGGTGTAGATGTTGTCGCCCGCGGTGACCACAAAACTTGGTTCGAAGGTAGCAACCATTTTTGAGACGGCCCGTTGAGCCTTACGAGCGGTACCAAAATCGGAAATCACCGCGATTACTTGGGAAATATTTGCGTATTTAGGCTCGGGTTGGGCAACGGGCTGCGGAGCACAGCCAGTCAGCGCAAGCGCCAAGACCACGACGGCACTGAGCTTTCTAACTGTTTTTCGCATCCTTTAAAACCTAAACCTTTTGAAGAGCGAAAAGGGTATGTTCCTCACAAGAAACATGATGAGGCGCCAGCGCTTCGGTGCGTAAATCGTTCTCTTTGCTTTTCCAATGCCTGCGACCATCACTTGGGCGACGTCGTCGGGGCTGGCAAATTTGCCTTTATGTTCCCTGGTCATGGGCGTAGCTGTTGGGCCGGGTTTGATGAGTGAAACTGAGACCTTAGTTTTGGCTAGGCGCTGCTGAAGACCTTGGGCAGTTTTTTCAACTAGAGCCTTCGCTGAACCGTAACTGTAGTTGTATGCCCTCCCGCGATCTCCGGCAACCGAACCGACGATTGCCAGGGCTCCTGTGCCCTGCCCCTCGAGAATGTTGGCGGATACTTCTGCGAACATAGCCACCGAAACAGCGTTGAGTAGCAGCTCTTCCTTCAGGTAGGTTAGGTCCAGCTTTACCTTTTTTTGGTTCGTTGCTGAGCCTTGAGCGATCAAAATAATGTCGATTGGGTTGAAAACGCCCGCCATAACCTTTTTGATTTCGGTAGGTTCTTGAAAATCTGTTACTGAAATCAAAAAGTTGGAACTGGGAAATTTAGCCGAATAGTCTTTTGCCAGAGCCTCGAGCTTTAGCGGATCTCTTCCAACCAAAACAAATTCACAAGCACTCTGTTGCGCCCAGACTCTGATGCAAGATTTGGCAATCTCAGAAGTGGCTGAAACAACGACTATTCGCATGTCTTTACGCTAGTCAATCAATCGTCTGGAAAAGTCGGAAACACACATCGGATCTCGCTGCTTTGAAAACTCAGAAGTTTGTGGAAAACCAGCGTTAAAGAGGTCTCTAGACATTAGGGCGTCTTTACTCGGGTTCATCGCACCTCCCGCTTCAAGCACGATGGCATGCAAACTTTCAAAAAGGTTCAACGTTTTGGGGCCACGATTCGGAAAATCGAGAGCCAGAGTTACCCCTTGCCTGGCAAAGGAAAGAAGACCGGCCGCCGGTTTGGTGCCGAAAACCTTCAGAACCGCAAGGAATGACCCCTCTCCGCTGCGCTTAATTGCGTTCAAAATCTCTTCAGTTGCAACCAGTGCATTAGCCGGTGGGATAACCGACTGAAACTGAAAGAACCCCTTTGGGCCATAAATGCGGTTCCACTGAGAAATTCGGTCGAGCGGGTAATAGAAGTCCTGGTAGTGACTAATCCTTTGTCCGAGACCAAGTTTCTGAGTTTGGAAATATAGCCCGTTGAATGCGTCCAGGGTTGAGGGACTCACAAGAGAAAATGGCAGCTTTGGAACGGTGAGCCTTGGTTTTCGGTTCTCGGCCAAAGGCATCTGGAGCTGAGAGGGGTTTCCTCGGTTGAAGATCCCTCTTCCAGACTTCGAAGTTGAGCAATCAAACCAGGCAACGTTGGCCTGCCACTTATCGGCCGATTCAGTTGAAATCTGAAAGAACTCGCTGATATTCGAAAACTCAAGGTTCTCGGTATCCAAGTATGGGCCGGCAACACTCTTTAACCGAATAGTTGCTTGCACAATGAACCCAGTTAGACCTAGCCCGCCGATGGTTGCGCGAAATAACTCTTCGTTTTGGTTCTCAGAGCAAGTAAAAATTTCGCCATTCGAGCGAACAAGCACGATTTCCTCAACGTGATGCCCGAAGGTTCCTGCAAAGTGGTGATCTTTACCGTGGACGTCGTTGGCAATTGCACCACCGACGGTGATCAGCGAGGTACCCGGTGTGACCGAGAGCATCCAGCCCTGTGCCAGGCCAAAGCTCTGAAGCTCACCTAAGAGAACCCCGCTTTCGCAAACTAGTTGGCCTGTTTCAGCGTCGAATGAAACTATCCGGTTGAGTTTGGTCGATGAGATGGCAAGGGCGCTCGAAACTAGTCCAACATCCCCGTAACTCCTACTACTGCCAACCGGAAGATAAGGCTTGCCGAGCATGGCGGCGCTGACCTCAGCTAGGTTGGCGGGGGCATTCAACTCGGTTCCAGCGCTCTTCACGCCCCCGAATGACTTCAGTTCCACAGCGGTAAACCCATCTGAGCAATTGAAAGTGCGAGGGCAATTACGGCAAGGATGATTAGAGTCGGTGCGTCCTTGATTAGAAACAAAATCGGGTCCTCGTTCAAGCGACCCCGATGAGCCTTGAACCACATTCGGCCAATCAGCAGCATCAAAAATGGTATTGCCAACCAGCCGATCTCTGGGAGAGCATATTGCTCGCGAATTGCTTCGCTGTCGAGATAAAGCGCGAAAATCATCACCGCGGTGAATGCCGCTGCCGAGCCAAAGGCCAGAATAATCGGCATATCTCTGTGGCTGTAACCACGACCGGGTGCGAGTTCGATGCCGTTGGCTCGCGAAGCCTCGAGTTCTGCGTAACGCTTCGCCCAGGCGATTGAGAAGAAGAAGAACACCGAGAATGCCAAGAGCCAAAAGGACACTTCAATTCCTGTGGCAAGACCTCCGGCGATCACGCGCAGGGTGTAAAGACCAGCCAGCAGAATCGCATCGATCAGCACCTCTTTCTTTAGCCACAGCGAATAAAGAAAGTTGGCAACCAAGTAAATCACGATGCTCGCCACAAAGGCTGGGCCAACCACGAAAGCGAGAACTAGACCGAATCCTAAAAAAAGAGCACCTACGACGAGCCCGAATCGAGGGTTTACCAATCCGGCCGCCATTGGCCTACTCCTTTTTATGGAGTGAATTCGGTCGCTAGCGAGATCCATAAAATCGTTAGCAACATAGACGCTGGAAGCTACAAAGCTGAACGCAAAAAATGCGATCACTAATTTAATCAGTGTGGCGCTTTCAAAAATTGAGAACGAGGCCAGTGCCGGCAACGCCAGCAAGAGATTTTTCAGCCATTGATGAACCCTGAGTTGTCTGGCCCAGGTTACTAAATGGCTCATGGCAGGGTTTCTCCGGTTGCTCGGTTTTTATGAATTGTCTCTAAGTAAAGTTATCGCAATCGCGCGTTACTCTTTCGTGCGGCTGTCTATCATTGGGATTACCGAACTGCTTAGGAGAAAACCTTGTCGCTAAAACTTGCCGACCGTTGGATTTGGGATAGTTGGTACGTTCAAGACGGCGACACTTACCACGCCTTCTACCTTTGTGCTTCGCGAGGTCTTGGAGATCCAAACCGTAGGCACCGCAACCCCTCGGTTGGACATGCCATTTCGAAAGACCTCAAAAATTGGACGGTTCTGCCTGATGCTCTCACTCCTAGCGACGACCCGGCGTTCGACTCCTGGACTACTTGGACCGGAAGTGTGACCAAGAACGACGACGGAACCTGGTGGATGTTTTACACCGGTTCTTCTCGCGAAGATGGGGGCTTGACTCAAAGGGTTGGGGCTGCAACTTCAAAGGATCTGATCTCTTGGACCAAGCTCGGAGCCGCCCCGCTGGTCGAAGCCGATGGTCGATGGTACGAAAAACTGGATCTGACGGCCTGGGGAGACGAAGCGTGGCGTGACCCGTGGGTCTTCCGCTTTCCGGGAGAAAAAACCTGGCAAATGCTAGTTACAGCGCGGGCAAAAGATGGCGAACCTTCCACACGCGCGGTGGTTGGGCATGCCACCTCCGAAAACCTGATCGACTGGGCGGTACAGCCACCTCTATCTCGGCCTGGCCAGGGCTTTGGACAGTACGAGGTGTTCCAGTTCGAGCACGTCGACGGTGTGCCGATTCTTTTGTTCTGCTGTGGTTGGCGAGAACTTGGCAAAGAAAGCCTTGAGCGATTCGGAAAGATTGACGCTACTTACTCGCTGGTTGTAAATGAAGATCTAAGCCAGTTGGATTTCACTAAAGCCTTACCCTTCACCCAAAAACTGGTCTACGCCGGTCGCCTCATTTTTGGTCCCGACCAAAAGTGGTATCTGATGGGATTTATCAACGAAATCGATGGAAAGTTCGTTGGTGAACTTTCCGACCCGATCCCTGTAACCGCCGACCCCGTATTGGGAATTGTCCCTCGGTAAAACCTCTTTATTTCAAATCGCTAACGATGGCTCTAGCCTCTCACTCACTTTGGACCAGTTGGGTAAAGTTGAAGTCGTGCTGGGGATGTAAAAATGCATCCCTAGCTAATCAAGGTCTGTTCCAAATCAGGGGCAAACCAAAACATATAGGAGACAAATTGATTAAGAAGCTAACTGCAGTTGCTGCAGCTGCTGGTCTAGTCATGTCACTTGCTGCTTGTGCGCCTGCTGGTGCACCTGGAGCAGGTAACTGTGACACCACGACCGAAATCACTTGGCTAGGTACCATCAAGGTTGAAATCCAGGACCAGTTCTTGGCAGCCATCGATGACTACAACGCCGGACAGAACTGCTACAAAGTTGTTTCTGTGAACAGTGAAGGCGACTCGCTACTCGCTAGCCTGACAACCCTCTACGCAAGCGGTAACGCTCCAGTAGTAATGACCATGCTTCAGGAACTTCCTAACATGGCCGACAAGTTGGTCGACTGGACCGACACCCCACTAGCCAAGTTGGCTGCAGACGGAACTCTTCAGGCTGCAAACATCGGTGGCAAGCAGGTTGGTCTTCCAGTAACCGCTGAAGCTTTCGGTCTTCTTTACAACAAGGCTGTTCTAGACGCTGCTGGTGTAGTACCTGCAGACATCAAGACCCGCTCTGACCTAGAAGCTGCATTCAAGAAGATTGAAGGAACTGGCAAGAAGGCTGTTCACTTCTCTGGTCTATGGTGGTCACTTGGTGCGCACCTAACCAACAAGTACTTCGCAACCACCTCGGAAGACCGCGACAAGCGTCTTTCGGTATTTGATGGTCTAGCAGACGGTTCATACGACCTAGCTGGCGACGCTACTTGGAACAACTGGCTAGACACTTTCGACCTTCTAAAGAAGTACGACAAGAACTCTGGCGCTCCACTTCTAGACAACTATGACGATGCAGTTGCGGACCTTTCAAAGGGTGACGTTGGCTTCTGGTTCATGGGTAACTGGGCAGAGCCAAACCTACTTCAGAACGACCCTGCCGGTTCGTACGGAGTAATGCCTCTTCCAATCAGCAACGAAGCAGGTGCCTACGGTAACGACCGCATCTCGGTTGGTGTTCCTTTCTACTTCACCGTAGACAACGAGCAGTCAACTGAAGAAGAGCGTGCCGGTGCAGTGGACTTCCTAACCTGGTTGATCACCACTGAGAAGGGCCAGAACCACTACGCAGGTTCAATTGAAGACGACAACATGAGCTTCATTCCTGTGTACAAGGACTTCGCTGTATCGCCAAGCACCTTCATGGCTAAGGAAATCGCTACATACATCTCTGCGGGCAAGACCCTTGAGTGGATGAACAGCTACTACCCAGCCGGTGGACAGAACCTATACGGTGACGCTGGTCAGAAGTACCTAGTAGGCAAGACCACTCGTGCGCAGTTTGCTGACGAGATGATCAAGGCCTGGAAGGGTGCTGAGAAGACCTGGCGCTAAGCCGGTCTTTGAAACCACCTAGATAGCTATTGTGGCCCAAGTTTGAAAAAAGCTTGGGCCACAATAGTCTTATACATAATCGTTTTTAGAAAGCTGAAGCCATGAAAGTTCGGGAACTTAAAAAGTTTGCAACCTTTGCGCTAGTCCCCCTAAGTATCTTCGTCTTTGTTTTGGTTATTCCATTCATCGAAGGTCTCCTCTTTACTTTTACCGACTGGGACGGCTTCAAGTCTGAGACGTTCGTCGGTTTCGACAACTACGCCAAGGCCTTCGCAGATGAAAAATTCTGGGCAACTCTGAGCTTCACATTTTCATTCGTTATGGTTTCGCTAGTCGCGGTAAACGTCGTTGGATTTGGGCTCGCCTTACTGGTCACCACAAAAATGCGCGGCTCCAACGTATTCCGCACAATGTTCTTCGTTCCTAACCTCATCGGTGGAGTTATTCTCGGTGTGATTTGGCAGTTCATCTTCGAGCGCGTGGTTACCGGTCTCTACAAAGAATTTGGCTGGGAGATCTTCCGCACCTCTTGGCTAACCGACCCTGACACAGCCTTCTGGGCTCTGATCATCGTGACCACCTGGCAGATGTCGGGTTACCTCATGATCATTTATGTGACGGGAATCATGAGTATCGAGCACGATGTTCTTGAGGCAGCGCGCATTGATGGGGCTGGGACCTTGCGCACACTCATTAGCATCAAGATGCCGCTGATGGCTCAGGCCTTCACAATTTCGCTCTTCCTGTCGCTTCGAAGCGCATTCATGGCTTACGACGTAAACCTCGCCCTTACTGGCGGAGGACCTTACCGTTCAACAGAACTTATTTCGA
>JBFYOM010000050.1:0-7936 GCA_041303805.1 Micrococcales bacterium | reverse complement strand
GCAGGTTCGCCTGTCGGTGCGCTCAGACAATGCAACCCAGGTGCAGTTCTCGGCAAGCACTTCGGTGGTGAAGTAAGGAAAGGCTTTGCTTTTTAGGCGTTGTTGCCAGTAAACTTGCCAAAGTAAGTTGACAACTTCGCCAATCTGGCTAATTTAAATCACCATAGATATTCAATCTAGAAGTGCGCCCGTTTTTGGTGTGTTGTTAGCGCCTTAGGGCGGTGGCTCAATTGGTAGAGCAGCGGTCTCCAAAACCGCAGGTTGCAGGTTCGAGTCCTGTCCGCCCTGCAGCCGTAAGGCATTTAGTAGAAGGAAAGTCGTATGACTGATGAGGTCGAAAAGTCTGGTGAAGACTTAGTCGAAAAGGCGAAGGCTGATCGTAGTCGCGCTCGCGGGCCGATTGCTCGCATCCTTCTATTTGTTCGCCAGGTGTTGGCTGAACTAAAGAAGGTCACCAAGCCAACCGTGGCAGAGCTTCGTAACTACACCTTCGTGGTACTTGGTTTCGTGATTATCGTCATGGGAATCATTGTTATTTTGGACTGGGCTTTCGCAGCAGTAGTTCTCTGGACTTTCAGCCCAGCGGTTTAGTTTTTTAGCAAGTAAAGAAAGAAGTTTCAATGACTGAAATTGAGCGCGACGACGAGTTGAACTCAGCGCAGGATGCACTGGCCGATGAGCTAGAGCTTTCGGCTGAAGACGCCGTAACCGAAGAGGTTGCGGATCTTCTCGAAGACGAAACCTCGCCAGAGGAAGACGCCATGCACGTTGAGGGCACCGACGAAGAGGTTGCCCCGGTTGCTGCAGCAGAAGAAGTTATTGCTGCGCCTGTTAGCGACGACCCATACGACCAGTTCTTCCCAGACTTCAAGGCTCAGGCCGGCAAGTGGTACATCATCCACTCCTACGCCGGTTACGAGAAGCGCGTGAAGCAGAACATCGAGAACCGCAAGCTTTCTCAGCCAGGCGGCGACGACGTTTACCAGATCGAAGTTCCTCAGGAAGACGTAGTTGAGATCAAGAACGGTCAGCGCAAGCTAGTTACCCGAGTTCGCGTTCCTGGTTACGTGGTTGTTCGCATGGACATGACCGAAGAGACCTGGGACCTAATCCGTCACACTCCAGCCGTTACCGGCTTCGTTGGTAACTCCGACAACCCGAGCCCACTTCGCCCACGCGAAGCGTTCGACATGTTGAAGAAGTGGCTCTTCGAGCTTCCTGAAGAAGTGGCTGCAAAGGCTGCTCAAAAGGGTGGCGTTGCCGTCAAGGGCAAGTCGAAGAATGTACCAATCATGGTCGACTACAAGCTTGGCGAGAGCATCATGATCCGCGACGGTTCGTTCGCAGGTCTGCCAGGAACCATCTCGGAGATCAAGCCAGAAAGCAACAAGCTAACCGTTCTGGTTTCGCTGTTCGAGCGTGAGACCCCAGTAGAACTTGGCTTCGAGCAGGTTGGCCCGCTTAACTAAGCTTCAAAAACAATTTTCATAAACCAAAGTAAAAGGAAAACATAATGGCACCGAAGAAAAAGATCACCGGCATGATCAAGCTTCAGATCCAGGCAGGCGCTGCTAACCCAGCTCCACCTATCGGACCTGCGCTAGGTCAGCACGGTGTAAACATCATGGAGTTCTGCACCGCCTACAACAACGCCACCGCTGACCAGCGTGGCAACGTGGTACCGGTTGAGATCACCGTTTACGAAGACCGTAGCTTCACCTTCGTACTAAAGACCCCACCAGCTGCCGAGCTAATCAAGAAGGCTGCCGGTGTTGCTAAGGGTTCGGGAACTCCTCACACCGTCAAGGTTGCAACCCTAAGCAAGGACGCTCTATACAAGATCGCCGAGCAGAAGATGAGCGACCTTAACGCCAACGACGTTGACGCAGCAGCCAAGATCATTGCTGGTACGGCTCGCTCAATGGGTATCACAACCGAGCTGTAAAGAAAAACTTACGCAAAACAAAAAGCAATAGTCGTGGGAGAACCGGGCGCGGTTCGTTAGACCACTACTGTGACCGAAAGGAACAACAGAATGGCAAAGCGCAGTAAGGCCTATGAGGCCGCAGCAGCAAAGATCGAAGAGGGTAAGTTCTACACTCCAGAGGAAGCTGTTGCATTAGTTCGCGAGACTGGCTCAGCGAAGTTCGATTCAACCATCGAGGTTGCAATCAAGCTTGGCGTTGACCCTCGCAAAGCAGACCAGATGATCCGTGGAACCGTTTCGCTTCCAAACGGAACTGGTAAGACCGCACGCGTAATCGTGTTCGCTACCGGTGCAGCTGCTGATGCAGCTCGTGCTGCTGGCGCAGACGAGGTTGGCGGCGACGAGCTGATCGAGAAGGTAGCTGCCGGCTGGACCGACTTCGACTCAGCAGTTGCAACCCCAGACCTAATGGGCAAGGTTGGTCGTTTGGGTAAGGTTCTAGGTCCTCGTAACCTAATGCCAAACCCTAAGACCGGTACCGTAACCCCAGACACCGCTAAGGCTGTTACCGACATCAAGGGTGGAAAGATCGAGTTCCGCGTTGACAAGCAGGCTAACCTGCACTTCATCGTTGGTAAGGCATCGTTCACCGCTGACAAGTTGGCTGAGAACCTAAACGCAGCGCTTGAAGAAGTTATGCGTTTGAAGCCTTCGAGCTCAAAGGGTAAGTATGTTCTAAAGGCTGCCATCGCGACCACTTTCGGTCCTGGTATTCCTCTAGACACCAACTCTTTCTAAGGGTAGAAAAGAAGTAGTCGAAGGGACTGGGTTTTTACCCGGTCCTTTCTTCTTCCTAAAAAAGCAAAGGATGTGATCGGTTGTCGCACGTAATCGGTGCCGCTACATTGTTGGACCCCAAAGACCCTATGGGTCTTCGCCACGATGCACCACTGCTTGACGCTTGGATTCGCGACATGGAAACCGATCGTTCTTGGTTCCAAATCCCTGGCCACAAAGGCCGTCTTGATCTAACCGGCCCGGTGGTCGATGGCGACATCCCTGTTCTACCCGGCAACCACACCAACCGTATTTCGCCGAGCCTCGTAGTTGAAGCCGAGAAGCTAGCCGCCGAACTTTGGGGCGCCGACTTCTGCCGCTTCGGCGTAAATGGCTCCAGCGGCTCCAACCACGCTGCCGTTATGGCTGTTGCCGGCCCCGGCGACAAAGTGATCATTTCCCGCACGCTTCACAAATCAGTAGCGGTAGGTCTGGTTTACGCAGGTGTAACCCCGGTCTGGGTGAAGCCACTAATCAACCCAGAGACCGGACTGCCGGAATACCTGCCAAGCTCAACCTTGCGAAAAGCATTAGAGGAACACCCAGACGCCAAGGCGGTTCTGATTGGTGAACCTAGCTACGTGGGAACCATGAGCAACATCCCAAGGCTCTCGGCGGTTGCTCACGAATACGGCATTCCGTTGGTGGTTGATGCCGCATGGGCTGCCCACTACGGATTTCACCCCGAGCTACCGAAGCACCCATTGGCCGAAGGTGCCGACATCGTAGTGACCAGCGCTCACAAAACCCTGCCCAGCTACTCTCAAGCCAGCATCCTGCTCGCCAACGGAAAGTATGTAGATCTTCCTCGCCTGAACAAAATGTTCGATGCCACCCAGACCACCAGCATGTCTGGACGCATCCTCGCCAGTATCGACGCCGCCAGAGCCCTACTTGCCCGTCAT
Source organism: Micrococcales bacterium (assembly GCA_041303805.1). Lineage (GTDB taxonomy): Bacteria > Actinomycetota > Actinomycetes > Actinomycetales > Microbacteriaceae > Rhodoluna. The sequence continues at coordinate 4,267 of JBFYOM010000050.1, read as the reverse complement.
GGCAAAGAGCTGATCGGCCCGGTTATCGAAGCCACCAACCGCGCCCGCCAAGCACTCAAAGCCGAAGGCATCGGCGTTATTGACGGCCAATACATCGACCCACTGAAACTAGTGATTCTGCTCTCAACCGTGGGCGCCGATGGCAACCGCGTTGAACAGGATCTCCTGAACTCCAACATCGACGTTGAGATGGCGAACCGCGACCTGATCATCCCAATGATCACCTTCTCAGACACCCCGGAACGCATCGACGACCTCATTCGCCGTATCATCAAAAGCGTCAACGCCCACCGAGGCGAACTACGCCCAATTGAAATTTCAGCGGCATTCAGCATCGAACCAGATGTCGTGGTGACGCCGAGAGACGCCTTCTTCTCCTCCTACGAAATCGTCAAGGCACAAGATTCGGTGGGTCGCATCTGCGCCGAAATGGTTTGCCCATACCCCCCAGGGGTTCCAGTTCTCAGCCCAGGGGAGAGAATCACCCAATCCGCACTGGATGCTCTATTCAAAGCTAAAGACCTCGGGCAGGCCATCAAGTTCGTGGCCGACCCCACCCTAGCCACTCTAAAGGTGCTTCCGAACTAATAAATCTCGCGTCGGTAGTTCACTTCCTCTAGCGTTATGGTTCGTGTCTCAAATTCGAATGTCAAAATTACTCGAATCTTGCCAATGCGAACCCGGTGCTGACCTTTTCTAGTTCCAACAAGTGCTAAGGCACCAACTCTTGGATCACTAAGAGTTCTTAGTCTTTCTAGCTTTTGCATCACTCTGCGTTGGTCGACTTTCTGCAAGGTCTTGAGTTCGCGCCTGAAGCTCAGGGTTTCCAGGAAAGTCCATGATCCAGGCATAAACGTCATCCGTCTCTGGATGACCTTCTTCAAGATCTTTAGAAGTCAGCTTTTTCTCGGCAAGGTATGCGCTAATCGCCTTCTGTTCCCAAACTTCGTATTCCAGTTCGTTGAGACCCATGGCGATTAGACGAGTCACCCAGTAAGTCTTGGTGTGCCCGCTCGAGGTTGCTAACTCAGCTATGCGAGCATCTAGGTCGTCCCGCAATCTCAGTGTCATCATGCCCATAAGTCTCTCCTGTATTACATGTAATACACCAAGACTATTTCAATCTGTGGAAAACCAAAAGCGAAAGTTACAGAAGCTCAGAAGCCGCAGCTGCCAAGTTGCTCTTGCCAGCGCTCAAGTAAACCTTCACAGCCTTTACCGCAAGGTTCTTGCCCTTGACCCCGCCAACCGCCAACGCCTGAGCGTAGTGAGCGTGGCCAATCGAAATCGCGGAAGTGTGCTCGGCTTCAAACACCTGAGACACCAACTCGCCAACCGCTTCGAACTTACCCAACTTAGCCTTGGCCAGAGCGTTCAAAGCCAGAGCATCCGCATACCAAGTCGTAAACATCTGAAGCACGTTTGAGACCACGAGACCCGTGTAGTGCTCAACCTTGGTCCAGTCACCCAAATTAGCCGCGGCCTGGGAGAGGTGCATCTGCGAGGTGCAAACACGAGCCTCGTCACCATCTTTTTGGTAGGCGTCGGCGGCGGAAGCCAAATCCTCCATGGCATCCAAAGGGTTTTCGGTTGCCATGTGAATCATGGATCGATGCACCAAAGCATCACCCAACGAACCCCAAAGCTCATAGCGTTTCAACATCGGCAGAGCCTTGTTGTAAATCACCAAAGACTTTTCAACCTGACCCAAGCCTGCGTAACTCTCCGCCCGAAGCAAATCCACGCGGACCTTGTGCTTCACAGCAATCAGATCAGCTCCGGCCAGTTCGTCTAGCTCCTTCAAAGCTTCCTTGTTCTTCCCCAAAGCGAGGAGCGCCTTGGCAATTCCATACTGAGCACGGTTTCGCATCAAGTTGTCGTCGTTGTAGGAAGCTGCAGCATAGATCTCACGAGCAATCTCCAATGCCCCAGACGCCTCTCCAGTATCCAAAAGAACCGTGACCAGCTCAGAGCCCGCCAAAGCCGACTGAAACTCGTCATCCGCCTTGTGAGCAGCCTCCAAGATCGAACGAGCCGAAACCAAATCTCCCTCCTTACGAAGGAACCGACCATACTCAGCCTGCAGAGAAAACACCTGCCAGTACTCGGTGTCATTAGCCAACGAAATTGCCATCTCAAAGTTTCTGCGAACCGCCGCCACATCACCCAACTGACGATAGGCACGAGCCGCAAAGGCTAGGTGATCGACTTCCAAGTCATATCGGAATGAACGCTTGCCGGCATCAGCCCCAAGCTCGTGACAGGCAGCACATTCAGCCCAGTTCTTCATCCGCGCATTCATCGCGCCCATTAACTTGTAACAGTGGGCCAATCCAGTGAAGTCGTTGACCTCATCGGCCAGCTCCTTCGCGGTCTCTAGGTAGTTGATTGCCTGACGCGGGTTGGATTCCTGGTACCCAATCTTGCGGGCGGCGTCGAGTAAACCTTCAACGCGTGAGTTGATGTTGTCGGAAGAAATCTTCTCCCAGATCTCATCATCCGAAGGATATCCAAAGTTGAATTCACCCATTTTTGCCTCCCTGCAAATCAGTCAAGAAGATAAGTAAACACCTCAGCACTGACATTTAGAAGCAACACGCAAAAGAAACTTTAGTGTTTGTGAGAACACACTCCACCAGGGCAATTTTCCGGCTCTTCGCGCTTGATCACCCGATACAACCAGCAACCAACACAAACCCCAAACGCCGCCTCAAGGAACAAAAGCGTCAAACAAAACATGCATAACCATGCCACGACAGCAAACGGCAGAGCCAGCCATCCAAAGCTAAAGCACGAGATGAAAGCCAAAATAAAACCGAATCCCCAGGCAAACTTCTTCTGCGGCAACCCAACCATCTCCGGCCTTTGCCTCATCACAATCAACGACGACAGAATCATGGTCGGCGACCATTTGTGCCCAATGAATAAACGAATGAACATGTCGATCATGAAGAAAGCACCAAAGGCACGAATCACGCTTGGATCCAAAGTTAGCGTTGCCACCAAAAACCCATAGAAACCAAAGACGAATAGCAAGCCAGCCGCGCCACGAACCTCACGCTCATTTATCAACAAAGACTTGCCTCTCTAATACCCCTAGGGGTATATTGTATTACATGACCACAGTAGACCTAACCGCAGAAACCTTCGAGAAAACCCTCAGCGAGAGCAACATCCTGCTCGTTGACTGGTGGGCCGAATGGTGCGGCCCCTGCAAGATGTTTGGCCCAACCTATGAAAAGGCCAGCGAACAACACCCCGACATCGTCTTCGGCAAGGTCGACACCGAAGCCAACCAGCAACTAGCTGGCTCAGCAGGAATCCAATCGATCCCAACCCTCATGGCCTTCAAAGAAAACATCCTCATCTTCTCCCAGGCCGGAGCACTACCCCCAGCCCAACTGGAAGAACTCATCCAAGCCGTGAAAGCAGTAAACATGGACGACGTTCGCAAAGAGATCGCAAGACAACAGGCTGAACAGAAATAACAAAAAGTCACCCCACCCACTTAAGATAAAAAACACAACTAAATAAACAACTATCAAGAGGCAGACCAGGATCCCTTCCCCTGCCACAGCAACCGGCCCCCATCGGCATCGGTGCATAAGGGAAACAAAAGATAGGGCTCGCAAGAGCAAACATAGATGGGGTTAATGCCCCAAGAAAGGGGCATTTTCTATGTCCGAACCAACTGTTGAAGGCAACCTAGGAACAGTCGAGTGCGACAGCTACAAAGCGGGCCACAACGTTCACTGGATACCAGTTCTAAAGAAGTGGACCAACGAACCTCGAATCCCCATGACGATTCGTCACATCTCCGGAAACGCATTCGAAATATCAACGAAGATGAAGACAGAGATTCTTTTCAACCACAATCCCAGTGCAGTAATTCGAGCCATCAAAGATGCCAAACCACAATGGTTCAAAAAGGTTGGCAATACTGGCGCAATTACCATCGAATCAAATCGCGGTCACGCCTGGCTCTATTTCTCAAACGAACCATTCATCGACTGCGAAACCCCACAACCCAAGTACTACGAAACATACCGCTTCATTGATCAAGCCATCGAAGAGCAAGAACAACGTGAAAAGAACGCACCGTCAATAGAACGCCGCATCCAAGCAAGAACACGCCTCCTCAAACTAAAACAAGTCAAAGGCTGGCAAACAACAAACAAACACCAAAAGATCGGTCTCATCCACGAAGCCATCACAGTCTGCAGCTGCAGTCTAATCCTCGACCTTGAGCGGAAGATTGATGTTGGGG